>JAAUSC010000068.1 GCA_012031965.1 Scytonema sp. RU_4_4 | reverse complement strand
CCAACCCCAGATAGAGCAACATAGGTATTATCCGTTTGGAGCAGCCTGTAATGATTAGCGATCGCTGGGTCGTTTTCTTAATTTCGACAATGCATATCTTGCTTTTTTTGTCAATGCGTAAGTCCTAAGATCAACGAAACATTTGCGTAGCGCAAGAAAGCTGGGGCTAGGCTGGCTCGCTTGGACAGTCGGAACCCCGCGACGCCTAAAGTACGAAGTACGGCACTACGTGCCTGCTTCTCAGGGGTTTTCAGCCAGCCTTCCTTATAATCCCTTCAAATGTTCTAATCACCTATTTTGTTAAGTTTTGCTATCTTAAGGTGCGATACGCCTCTGGCGTCTCCCCTTTGGACAAACGTCCTTCTTTACCGAAAAATTGGGTTTAAAGCCCCGTCCTTCGCAGTTCCACAAGAAGCTGTCGTTACATCACAAGAAGCTGTGGTTAGATCCTAATAAACTGTCGTTACATCACAAGAAGCTGTGGTTAGATCCTAACAAACTGTCGTTACATCACAAGAAGCTGTGGTTAGATCCTAACAAGCTGTCGTTACATCACAAGAAGCTGTGGTTAGATCCTAACAAGCTGTCGTTACATCACAAGAAGCTAAGGCAAAATCTTAACCTGATATGACTCCATAAGTGCATAAGTTAGTTTTACTTATCCCTATAAAAATATAAGTTTGTACATTTGGAATTTTGTGCAGATCAATATTTATAACCTTTATTACCTTTAAGTATTATGCACATCAGTATTACGGACAAACTCAAAAAACGATTCCATGCGACTTGCGCTCTTCAGGGTTTGAAGATGAGTCAAGTAGTCAATGAGTTAATCGAACAATGGCTAGAAAAACAACACAGTTCGTCAAATTGGTCAGACAAAAAGTAAGAGGCTGGTGTCAAATTAGATGCTCTGGCTATGAGTAAAACCGAGTGAGAAAACTATGTCAACCATAACTGGAGTAAGGAAATGGTGCAAACAATCTTAATTTTGGCAGCAAATCCTAAAGGCACAACACCGTTGCGTTTGGATGAGGAAGTGCGTGAAATTGATGCTGGATTGCAGCGAGCCAAACAGCGCGAGAAGTTTGTTTTAGAACAGAAGTGGGCAGTCCGACCGAGGGATATCCAGCGAGCAATGCTGGATATCAATCCACAAATTATTCATTTTTCTGGGCATGGAACGGGAGATGAGGGTCTGGTATTTGAAGATGAAACAGGTTCGGCAAAGCTAGTCGATGGAGAAGCTCTAGCGGGACTATTTGATTTGTTTGCTGATCAGGTTGAGTGTATTGTCCTTAACGGTTGT
The DNA here is from genome assembly GCA_012031965.1 of Scytonema sp. RU_4_4. Classification (GTDB taxonomy): domain Bacteria; phylum Cyanobacteriota; class Cyanobacteriia; order Cyanobacteriales; family Nostocaceae; genus Brasilonema. The sequence continues at coordinate 30,272 of JAAUSC010000068.1, read as the reverse complement.
TACTCTCAAGCGCAGGCAGATGCGATCGCTCAACACATTAACTATGTGATTGGTATGAGCAAGGCAATCGGAGATAGAGCAGCAATTGAATTTGCTGTGGGCTTTTATGATGCTCTAGGAGCAGGAAAGCCTGTTGAATTTGCCTACAAATTTGGTTGTGCTGCAATTAGGTTAGCAGGTATTCCAGAGCAACTAACCCCAACTCTAAAGAAGAAGCCTTTTAATGGATCTAAAGACCAACCTCCAGTCCCCTGTGAACTAGCGTCTGAGTTAGATCAAGAACTAAACGACTCTGACAGAGAAGTACTTACAGAACTGTTAATACGTAGTGGACGTGCAGAATATTCGGCACGAAAAGCTCTTTGTATAAAAATTGGAATTGAACCAAATCAACTTGGATTTTTAAGGCAATCCACCGATGCTGACTTTGCCTTAGAACTAATTAGCTATTTGCATAGTATAGGTGACAAACAAGCACTTTGTAAAATCTGCTCAGAACTTGAAGTTGTATTTAAAAGAGCGAAGTACTCGGATGATTTGAAAAATGTTAAATCAAAACTCAATTGTAACTAGTGGGAGAAGTTAAAAGTATGTCAACTCAATTCTTTTTAGAGGAAAGTGATATAGAAACATTAATAAATCTTTTACTGCGTAGCCAACAATCAAGAACACGAGAAGCTCTATGTTTTAGTATTGGAATCGACCCCAAGCGACTTTCATTTATCAGAGATTGTTCGGATTCTGACTTTTTTCTACTACTTATTAGGTATTTGAATGAAATCGGTGAACAAGAAGCTCTTTGCAAACTTTGTTGTAAGGAACTATTTCTGGTTTTTCCCCACGGGAAATATGCGACTATTTTAAGTGAAATTGCAGCTAAACTCAATTGTAATCAGAAGTCAAGTCAGAATTCCCCCAATAATAAGCAGCCAAGTGTTCTACCGTCTATTCCTGCTTCTAGGAGCGGAGTTAATCCCTTTCATCAACTTGCTAAAAACAAATTAATTATGGGTAGTGCCATTTTTATAATTGGATTAACAGGGTTTAGCTTATATCATCAGAACAGCAACTCGTCTAATAATCCGCATCCGACTAAGCCATCTGTAAGCCAAACCCCAAACCCTATTCCAACCGATTTCAGCGAAGAATCTGTGAATAAGATCAACAGTATTTATCAAGAAGTCCTTGGACGAGAAGCTACAATTTCTGAGATCAGAGCCAATGTTAAGTTTTTAGAAAATGGAGTACAATTAAACTCGATTCGTGCTTGGATTGCCAAAACTTCTTCACTTCTACGAGAAGGTAATGTTATTTCATTAGAATGTCAAGGACACGACCATACTGGTTTTAAATGGTTAGATGTTCGCATAAAAGATGGAACTGTGAGCTTAGCTCCTGACACAGACGCTCAGACTAAATGGAAGGTACACGTTATTGGTGATGTTCGTGATGGAGTAGTTGCCTTAGAAAATCAGGGAAAAACTGATGGTCCAAGATGGTTAGATGGTGTAACATACAACAACTCTGTTAATTTAGCTCCTAACACAGAAGGTCACTATACAGGTACAAAATGGAGAATCAATATAATTGGTGATGGAGTCGTTGCCTTAGATAATCAGGGAAAATCAAAATGGTTAAATGGTGTAACAAAGAACGGCTCTGTTAACTTAGCTCCTAACACAGAAGGTGGCAATACAGGTACAAAATGGAGAATTATTAAGCAGTAGTCTAACACCGCTACATGAGCTGAGAGATTCATAGTTAATCCGCTTAGAAAAGTTACCGCTGCGCTAAGGCTGATTTTTTACGTATTAAGCTGTCGCGCTTTTAACTTGCATATTATTTTGGTCTAATCAATCATTGAAACCCTCTTTCCTTCTGCCTTCTGCCACGCCAGATACTTTATGCCGGGGAACCCGTCCACCGCACTGGCTCCTCTGCCTTCTGCCTTGCTGTTGTGCATTAAAAATGCACAACAGCTTAGACCCCCGTCCAGGGCTAAAAGTCACGCTCGTTTCCAAACTTCCGCGAGGTTTTTTATGAGGGCAACCTAACTATAGAATCCTTTATAAAGAGTATATCTATGACTCGTCAAAAACGCACATCTCGCATTCTGGAAAAAGCTGAGTTAAGAACCTCTGGACTCAAGGCGATTGATCCAAACATAGATTTTGGGGATACTCGCAACTTACAAAACATGATACAACTCATTGAACAATTACGCACTAAAATTGATGCTTATAATACTGCTCTAGCCGTGATTGACTCTTCTAAAACTGAAATTCAAGAGTTAGAAAAAAACTTGGGCGAACTCTCTGAGCAAATGTTGATTGGGGTTGCCTTTAAATATGGCAAAGATAGCCGCGAATATGAAATGGCAGGTGGTGTTCGCAAAAGCGAACGTGTCCGCAGAAGCTTGGTGAACCGCTTGAAAGCTGCTAGTGCAGAGGAAAAATCCGCTCAGGAAAGTCAAACTGCGTAGTATCATCAATCGGTGGACTACCTACACCTGTCTGAGTACAGACAAGGTGTAGGCTTCTGGCACGCTCGTAACGTTTCCAGAACTTCCTTGGAGGTACTATTAGTAGCAGAGCAACCTACCACCGGATTCCCCTTACGGCGTTTTAACGTGGGGAAAAGTCCCAGCCCCACGCGCTTAATGTTGATTCCCGCATTTATATCACGGTCAACGTTAAGCGAATGTCCAATATCCCAGTAAGAGCGCATATCGCAGTCAGTGAAGACTATTTCGTCACGATACGCCAGCAATTGAGATGTGTATGCAGGATTAACTGCGATGACCCTAGTCCCAGCTTTTGCGGCTATGTGTTCTAGGGTTGTGAAAAACTGTCCAAACGCAGCGTCATTCCAGGACTTGTTTAGCCCAGACTTTGCTGATTGACCATTGGGAAGATAAGTTCCATCCTCACCCTGTTTCGCCTTGTTGCGCTTTGACAACGCTTTTAGGTTTAAGTCCTCATGGACAAAGACCTTCAGCCCTGTTCGCACCAATGCATGAGCAGTCTTAAACGCGTGGTCTTTCCTTGCCCTAGTGATACGTTGATGTTCGCGTCCTTGGCGCTTGGCAAGTTTACGACGCGCTCTACTACCTTTGCGCTTCTTTTCCTTGCGACGTGAAACTTTAGCTAGACGTTTTTCGGATTTCCTGAATGATTTCAAAGAAGGCAGTTTAGTCCCTTCTGAGGTTGCTAGATAGTCTTGCTCATGCAACACCGCATCCATTCCCAAGGTGTTTTCCCAAGTGGGAGTGATTTCATCTGGGTTAAAGACTGGGACGGTTGGGTCTTCCAAGCAAATAGTTGTATACCATCCATCGGATTTTTTGGTTAACAACATATTCTTGAGCACAAACCCATTAGGTAGGGGACGATGTAACCGTACCTTTAACCACCCTTTAAGCTTTGAGATTGACAAAAATAACCAGTTCTTCTCTGCTCTTTCAACGGTTATAGCTTGTCCTTCAATTCTCAAAGTACGGTAACGTGCTGAATTCTTAAAACGTGGTCGTCCGCTTCGCTTTCCGTTACTATCTCCTTGAAGGAATCGTTTAAATGCTAAGTCTACGCGTTTTGACACATCTTGCAGCGTCTGAGACGGCACAGATGTGAAGTCAAGCAACTCACCGGAGTGTTGAACAGTTACCAAATCTTGCTTAATGGTTGGTAACTGTTTCTTCTGCGAATAAAAGTCTGGGTTTTCTCTTAACTCAGGTAATGGGCAGATTAGCAAACATGCGTCGATACTGCAACGATTGTTTTCAAACCAATTAAATCTATCTCCAAGTTGCTTGTTATACCAGTACTGACTGATACGCAACCAACTATTAAATTGTTGTTTCTGACTAGTCTCTGGGTAAGCGCGGTATTGATAGTTAAGCAACACTTGGAAATCACCTCCTTGGCAATAAATGTTTTACTGTGTAGACTATTAGTGTAGGCGTCTAGGCTAGTAAATGTCAACACAAAAAGGGAAGAAAGCAATAAGAGGTGTGCCGCAACTTCATGAGGAGTTGAAGCGTAGACACACAGTATGGTTCACGCCTACGTCGTGGGAAAAACTTCAAAGCAAAGCAGCAAGTAGCGGTACCAGTGTTAGTGAATTACTTGAAAAAATAGCAGCCGAACTAGAACCTTGATTGTCTTTAATAGCGCGACAATTGGGAACTTATCAGCCATCCCACTTCCGCACTGACTTGCGGTTAGTATAGGTCGGGGATGTCTTCTTCGTTAAGCGCCTTATATCCCGACACCAAGCTGAGTACAGCTATGGTGCGGGGCTTACGGCGAAGAAGCTAAGAGGATGTCTAAAAACTTTAAGCAAGGTATATTTTGTCATTCTGTTAGCGCAGCGTGCCCGGAGGGCATACGTAACGCAGCGTAGCGGTTCCTCTTAGGAACTAGTGGAGCGTTAGCGAAGCGTGTCCGAAGGACATAGAATCCCAGTTTCTCGTTAATTTTTGAGATGCTACCCTGCGGGAAGCCACTAGCCCCTAAGGGGGCGCTGCGCAAACGTGTCTACACTGCGCTGGCGCTTCGTATGCGCCCTTGGCGCACGCTACGCGAACAGCATGACATTTTTGACTTCTCAGACATCCTCTAAGCTCGACTTTATCCATTTATGAATGCCAGAGAAGCAAGCTCGCAAAGCCTTGTATTTAAAGGCTTAGGACTTTTTAAATATCCCTGAAATTTCCAACACTGGAAAAAGTGCTGCTTATAATCGCGAAAAAAAGTTGAGAATTCGTAGTCGGCAAAAATGATTTGGATAAAGTCGAGCTAAGAATAGGCGATCGCACTTTTTCTCTTGACTGATTCTCTAGTAACGCAAGTTGCTAGTTAGTACCCCCAGCGTCTTTTACGGTGGGGTACTTCACTCTAAGTGCATAAGTTCAATTTTATTTAACTAATAACAAAACAGGAGGGGAAGTTTCTCTAGCCTAACCTTTGCTTAGCTAATTCGTTAAGACTTAATCACATGATTTCATTTTTGTCAAGAAGAAATTCTATTCTTGGAGTTGCGATCTAAGGTGATACTATTTTTCCTAAGAAACACAGGGGTAAAACAAGTCAAAACCATAAGGTAAGAAGTCAAAAGTATTAATTTTGATTTTTGACCCTTCGCTATCGCTCAAGGGCATGCTTTTGATTTTTGACTTCCCTGAAAGGGTGTAGGGGGGTTACGGGAAAAAGGTGTTTGTTCCATTCATAACGGGTGGCGCGCTGTCCGTGGGTCCCTCCTAGCACGACGAAACATTTATACCCAACTTTAAGAGGTATGTTTCATGAAAAAACGTTGGTTTTTTAGATAGTTTGAGTACTTAAAAACACTCAATTGATATAGATATTCCGCATATTGATGAGTGATGTTAGGGTTTTCTGCGGTTATCTTTTACGAAAAGTTTGTCTTGAAAAATACAAAGCAAAAGCTAATTAAACTCAAATTCAATATTTGGAGAGCGTAAATTTCATGACAACATACATCAGGTGTGAGCAGCTGTGGCAAATAGCGATCGCGATCGCCGCAACTGGCGGTGTGATTTTCAGTGGGAATGGTGCAGTTGCTCAAATTGTTCAAGATAACACGGTGGGTACTACAGTGACACCCAACGTGGATATCAAGGGTTTGCCGAGCGATCGCATTGATGGAGGGACAACTCGCGGTGCTAATCTCTTCCATAGTTTTCGGGAATTTAACGTGCGGGAAGGACGAGGAGCGTATTTCAGCAATCCGGCTGGAATTGAGAACATTTTCAGTCGGGTGACGGGCAATAATTCCTCAAATATTTCTGGGACACTCGGTGTGTTGGGTAATGCAAACTTGTTTTTGCTCAACCCCAACGGAATTATTTTTGGTCCCAATGCCAAGTTAGATGTTGGCGGTTCATTTTTTGCCAGTACTGCAAATAGTTTGAATTTTGGGGATGGGCAACAGTTTAGCGCCAAGAATCCCGCAGGCGCACCATTGCTCACTGTGACAGTACCCTTGGGAGTGCAATTTAATCAGGAACAGCCAAGAGCCATTGTTAATTCCGGGAATCTTTCTGTAGGGACTGGGCAAAACCTAACGCTGGCTGGAGGTACGGTTGTTAGTACTGGGGATTTGTCAGCACCAGGAGGACAGGTAGCAGTTGCAGCAGTCCCTGGTGGGAGTGTGGTGAATTTGAGTTCATCAGGACAATTGCTAAATATTGATACTTCGTCATCAGGAGGGGATGGAAGTTCATCATCGTCTCTGACTGAGTTACTGACAAACAGTGATGAGAAGTCGTATTCAGGGTTAACGGTGAACAGCAACGGACAAGTAGAGTTGACGGGAGCGGGCTTGTCTGTAGTGGATGGCGATGTTGTAGCACGTAACGTCACGGCTCAGACTGCAACACTGACAGCAAATCATAATTTGACGCTGGTGGAGAGTCAGCTTGGTACGACGGGTGATTTGAATTTGCTGGCGGGGGATACGGTGCGAGTGCGGGATAGTGTGGCGAATCCTTTTGTGGCTCAAGCCGGAGGACAGTTATTAGTTCAGGGTAGGCAAGGAGTTGATATTTTTGCCTTAAATAATTCCTCCAGTGGACTTGTTTCGGGAGGAGATATGGTGTTGCGATCGGCTAACAGTGTGGGGGGCGATGCTCACTACTGGGCTGGAGGCAGTTTTCGGATTGAGAAACTGGATGGCAGTTTAGGAGGTTTGTTCAGTCCTTATGACCCAATTATTAGAGCTAGGGGAGATGTTAGTTTTGATCGCTATGAAGGAGCTTCGCTGCACATTTTTGCTGGTGGGAGTGTGACTATACCTGGTACAGTTACGATTACAGGTGCAGATGGAACGAATGGACTGACTGAGGATGTAACACTATCAGATGGGACATCAATACCCGTTAACGGCAAAAACTCTGCAACTCTGGATATTCGAGCAGGTATAGATCAAAATTTCTTCAACTCCTCAAGAGAACTCATACCAGATCCTGTTCCAGGAATTGTTAACCCAAGCTATGGTATCCAACCGACAAGCGCGAATATACAAATAGGAAGTATAAATATACAATCTGGTGATCAAAATCAAGTATCTGGTGATCCAGTTCAAGTACTTTTAACCAATCAATATCAACCAAATACTAACTTACAAGGTTCAATTAGAATCGATGATGGCATTACTCAAAATTCAACCCCCTTCTCAATCACTGCCTATGGTAGTTCGGTCACGATAAGTTCTAAGGATAACGTCGACATTGATCAAGGCATCGTTACTGGTATAAGTACAGGCACAGGTGGAGATATTAATATCCTTAGCGGAGGCAATATTAATATTGGTGAAGGAATTGATGAAGGAGAAAATCCTGTTCGTGGTAGCTTAGTTTCTCTGTCGAATACTGGTGATGGTGGCAATATTACTCTAAGTGCTAGCGGCACGATTGACATTGGCACAATAGAATCTAGAACAGGCGGAGAAGGAGACGGAGGAGATATTACCCTTACGGCAAACGGAAACATTACTACGACGGGGGATATTAGTTCGTTTGTTGTCCAAGATGCTAATGGAAATGGCGGCAACATTACCCTAACAAGTAATTCTGGTGAAATTGATACAACGAGAGGAACCATAAGCTCACAATCCAGTAGTGGAGATGCCGACACCAATAGGGGATTTGCTGGAAATATTATTCTCACGGCTGCTGGCAAAATTTACTCTGGCGATATAGAAGCCTCTAGTAATGACAATGTTGCTGGAGGAGGAGCCTTAGTCTCATTGAAATCATTACAAGGGTCAGTGATTTTAGATAGAGTTACATTGAGTACTACTAATACTGGCACTGATTTTGCAGGCATCATCAACATTAATGGCAAGGATATTCAGATTAATAATTCTGACATTAATAACAAAGGTTTCGATGGACTTATATTTATAGGAGTGGAGGGACAAGTCAATGAAGATGGAGCTATCAATAAAAGTCCGACAACTGCTAACAATGTAACTATTAAAGATAGCAAGATAGATGCGACTAGAAATCGATCAAATTCAGATTTAATAATTACTCCAAAAGAAGGTATTCAGATAAATTCTAATGGAAAAATTGAAATTGAAAACTCTGATTTGCTTGCATCAACAGAATCGACAGCGCCTCCTGGATCTATATCTTTAAAAGCTGAAGGCTCAATTGATATCAAAAACAATAGCAGGATCAGCATTATAGTACAGGAGCAAGCGCGAAGTCTACAACAAAAAATTGATTTCACTCCCAGCATTATCATCCAAGGCAGTTCTGTTAATATTACAGATTCTACAGATTCAGATACAACTCGAATAAGTGCGACTACCAATAGTCGTTCTCAAAAAGCTGGGGATGTAATTGTAAATGCCCCTTCTGTACTGTTACGGGGCACTAATCCTAAAACTAATTTTAGGGATCTTATCCAAAGCGGTAAGGCACCTCAGACGGGCTTATTTGCTCAAGCAACTCAAGGGGGAAGAACTGCCGGAAATATATTCATCTTTACAGATAAACTAAGGGTTGAAAATGGAGCAGCAGCTACTGTAAGCAGTCGCTTTGGACAGGCGGGTAAGCTAGAGATTTCCGCAAAGGAAATCTTTTTAGATAATGGTGGACTCTTTGCAAACACTGGAAGTGTTGAGGGAGGCGCAAATATTTTTCTGCAAGGATTACAGGGAAATGAGTCTCGGCTTGATGAGCTAAGGTTACAAAATGAAAGCTTGATAGCAGCTAATGCCCCAGTGGGTGGTAGTGGTGGCAACGTCAATATCAATGCTCGGGTACTCTTTGCATTTCCACCAACGGGACCATACGGTAGTGATATCACTGCTAACGCTAAAGGGGGTAGCGGTGGTGAAGTCATAATTACAGCAAAACCCCTCAGTGCCTACGGTATCGAGTACCGAGAAGAACTAACGGAGTTGAATGACATCACTGCTACTTCAGAAACAGGTCCAGACGGTATTGTCACACTTCGTCTCCCGGATGTAGACCCCAAACGCGGAATCATTCAACTATCAGAAAAATTAGGTGATTCTTCAAAATTAATTACACAAAGTTGTCCAGTGGGTGTATCGCGAGCAGCGAGTCGGTTCGTTGTCACTGGGCGCGGGGGTTTACCACCAAGCCCAACTTCCCCACTCAGCAGTGATGCTTTTGTAGGAAATGCATCTTCACTTCCAAACAACCGCTCTGAGCAAACCAATTCCACAGGTTCTACCCCTGTCGAAGCTCAAGGCGTAGCCATCGGACCAAAAGGTGAGATTATTCTCACTGCTAACCCATCCAAACTCACTTCCTATCGTTCTTGGCAGAGATTCACAGGTTGTAATGAATAATAAGTGTTTCTGGCATCTGCGTCAGGCTAGGCTTTCACTAATGATCGCGCTGTTGCTCAGTCTACCCATGACAATAAGCGCATATGCTTCTGTGGTGGCTCAAGTCCCTGGAACAAATGTTCCCAATCTACCCCCTCCCCGCGATGTCGTTCCGCCATCGTCTCCATCACCTCAGCCACAGCCAGTTCCTTCACCTCCACCTTCTGGTGAAGACTTGCGACCTACCCAACCGCCTCAGGAACCACAAGAACAATTCCCTGCGGTGGTTCCTGACAAATTTTCTGTGACAAAGTTTGAATTTATAGGAGGTACAAAAGGTAAGGGGAGTACGGTTTTCAAAAACGAAGAACTATTACGAGCAATAGAAGTGCTTCTGTATAGTTCCGATAGTTTTGAACAATTAGATGAAAAGTCTAAATGTGAGAGACTTTCAGGGAAATCAGATAAACAGTCTCTTCCTCGTAAACTACCAAGAACTGAGAATGATCCTGCGGTTGAACTCTCGTTCCCTCAACTGTTGCAGGTGCGTTCGGCAATTACGCAGCTTTATATCTGTAAAGGCTACATCACGTCTGGGGCAATAATTCCAGAACAAACCTTGTCATCTGGTGTCGTCAAGATTCAGATTATTGAGGGTAGTTTGGAAGACATCAAAATCACTGGAACTCGGCGATTGAATCGGAGCTATATTCGCAATCGGTTAGCAGCCGCAAGGAAAACACCCCTGAATCGAGAGCGCTTACTCCAAGCACTGCAACTGTTGCAACTGAATCCCCGCATCAATAGTTTGTCAGCGGAGTTAGCTGCTGGTACGCGCTTTGGGACGAACTTGCTGGAAGTGAAAGTAAAAGAGGCAAATACATTTCATAGTCGAATTACTCTTGATAATAGCCGTTCACCAAGTGTGGGTAGTTTTCAACGGAGTGTTCAACTGTGGGAAGACAACTTGCTGGGAATAGGAGACACTATCAGCCTGTTCTACGCCAACACGGACGGTAGCAATGAAGTTAATGTAGGCTACACCTTACCCCTCACTCCTCAAGACACAACCCTGAGCTTCAACTATGGTCACACCTCCAACAATATCATTGAGGAACCTTTTAACGAACTGGATATTGTTTCAGAGTCGGATAAATATCAACTCACTCTACGCCATCCGCTGATTCTAACTCCCACGAAAGAATTCGCTATAGGAGTAGCAGCCTCGCATCAAGAAACACAAACTTTCCTGGGATATCAAGATATTGGAGCCTTTCCAATTTCACCAGGAGCAGACAGCGAAGGACGTACTCGGATAACCGCAGTGCGTTTTTTTCAGGAATGGACTCAACGTGGCGACACCTCAGTTTTGGCAGTGCGATCGCAATTCAGTTTTGGCATTGATGCACTAGGTGCGACAATTAACGATGTTGCTCCTGACAGTCGCTTTTTTGCTTGGCGAGGACAGGCGCAATGGCTACGACGTTTTGGTTCAGATATATTCCTAGTCCTCCGGGGTGACGTGCAACTTGCAGATCGCAGGCTCGTGAGCTTAGAGCAATTTGGAGTTGGTGGAATTGCAAGTGTCAGAGGATACCGTCAGGATCAAGTGCTGACAGACAACGGTGCCTTTGGCTCTATGGAACTTCGCGTGCCGATTCTACGTGTTCGTGAAGCACAGAGTGTTTTACAATTCATACCCTTCGTGGATGCTGGTACTGGCTGGAATAACTTTGATGGTGCAGATCCAAATCCTAGCTGGCTGGTGTCTGCTGGTTTCGGCTTGCGATTTCAGATGAGCGATCGCCTTGATGCTCGCTTTGAGTGGGGAATCCCCCTCATTTCTGCTGATTCAAGCGAAAGAACTTTACAAGAAAACGGTTTATATTTTTCTGTCGTATGGAACCCTTTTTGAAGCATCGTTTCCCAAAACTCTTTCACCGTATCTTTGTGAAGGTGCATCACCGCACCGTCATCATATTCTTACTAGCTCTTTTAGGGCTACTTTCAGCACTTGGTATTCAGGTATTGTTAGGAGAACGAGCAATTAGCAAAGAGTCAATACCAACGCAATTGATTTGCTCAAGAACACCAACTCTGACTCCAGAGCAGTTGAGTATACAAGGTAGAGCAAGTTACGAGAAAGGAGACTTTGACGCAGCAGTCGATTGTTGGCAAAAAGCTGCTGATGCTTTCCTTCAAAGCAAAAATGAGACTGAAAGCATCCATAACCAAATCAACAAGGCGCAAGCTGAACAAGCGCTGGGATTTTTACCACGTGCTTGTAATACACTAGTGCAAATCTACGGTGAGGAAGACTGCACGACACTGTTACAAGATGAACAGAAGCGCAATAAGTTCCGCGAGACACTACAACAAGCAAATTCTCCCGCCAAAATCACAGGTTTACGTAGCTTAGGTAATGTTCTAAGAGGACTTGGTGAATTAAATTTGTCAGATCAGGTCTTATTAGTAAGTTTGCAGAAAGCTCAACCTCAAGAACAAGCAGCAATCTGGCTTGATATAGGTAACACCCGACGTGCTTTAAGTAATAAAGAACAGGACTTATACAACCGCTCCCAGGAACGAGAAAATTTTATATGCGGTGTTGTATATTCATATGCAGCTGTAAATGCATACCAAAAAGCTGTCAGCGAAGTTGGCTCAACCTCAAACTCAGAATCTGCTATTAATCTACAAGCGCAGTTAAATCAGTTAAATTTTTTATTAGATTTAAGAGATTGGCGTAACAAAATTAATCAGCCAATCACCGGAGAAAAAGGAGAAAGTAAAGGGAAAAACAATCTTTTCAATCAGATTTTTAGGGAGAGTAACTATACTAAAATTAAAGTGCAAACTTGCTGGAACAAGCTGAGTCATGCTAATCCTAAAAACCCATCTGCTGTAGAAGTCCGTAATTGGTTAGAGCAATATTTATCAAATCAAAACCCACTCACTCAGCTACAGCAAATTAATAATCTTCGGCAGCAGATAGAGCAGTTACCACGCACTCACACAGCACTTTACACAAAGCTTAACTTTGCCCAAACCTTGATACGTTTTAACAAGAATTTACAAGGTACAGAGCAGACAATAGAAGCGTTTCTTAATACTACAATTAAGCAAGCTCAAGAACAACGCGATTTAAGAGCAGAATCTTATGCTTTAGGATATCTCGGCAAACTCTATGAAGACACTCAGCAATGGGAATTGGCAAAAACCAAGACTCAGCGAGCTTTGCTCTTAGCTGAATCCATTCCATCTCCTGAAATTCTATATCAATGGCAGTGGCAACTAGGGCGCATTTACAAGCCTGATTCCAGAAACCAAGAGCAAGCGAAAGCGAAGAGCATACAGGATAATTTGAAAAACTTAGAAGACGCACGAAAAGCTTATGCAGGAGCGTTTGAAACCTTACAAGCCCTTCGCAGGGAATTAGCAACTGGTAATACTGATGCACAATTGTCTTTTTTAGAAGACATTGAAGACATCTATCGGCAGTACGTTGATTTATTGCTATGGGAGCAAAAGCCTGAGCAAGTGTACGTCTCTCAAGCTCGCGAAGTTATTGCCTCTCTGCAAGCAGTAGAACTTGAAAACTTTCTACGCCAAGCTTGTCCGGAAAACAACTTAAAAGAAATTGATAAGGTTCTTGAGAAAGACGCTAAGACGACAGCTTTTATATACCCAATTGTCTTAGATAATAGAATCGAGGTTATTCTTAAGCTTCCTGAAGTTAAAGATTTAAAACGTTTTAACAAGTTTGTTGATCGCAATGATGTGGAAACACTAGTAGCGCAGTTACAGTTGGATTTAGAAGAAGAGTATACCTTTGAAGCTGTTAGAAACGAGGCAAAGCAATTGTATGAGTGGCTAGTGAAAGATGTAGATCAATATCTTGAAAAAGAACACAAAAATATCAATACATTAGTGTTTGCTTTGGATACGAATTTGCGAAATATTCCATTATCAGCACTGGTGTACGATGCAAACTTAGAGTCAACAAAGTATCTGGTTGATAAGTATGCAATCGCCCTCGCTCCCAGACTAGAAATTCCAGATCCTCAACTTATTCAAGGGAGAAAACTGAAAGTTTTGGCTGCTGGGTTAACTAAACCAACATCAGAATATCAATCACAATTCTCTAAATTGAATTATACGATCCAAGAATTAGATGAGTTAAAGAAGATTTCTGGGCTTTCAGTGACTTCACTCCCAGAAAATGATTTCAACACCAAGAAATTCCAAGGTGAAATCAATACTTCTACTTTTCAAATCCTCCACTTAGCTACACACGGCGAGTTCAGTTCTAGTCCTGAAAAGACATTTATCTTGGCTTATGACAAACCTATTAAAGTTAATGAAATAGGTAATGTCTTCCGAACACAAGCTCAAAATCAACCTGAACCCATTGAACTACTTGTACTGAGTGCGTGCGAAACCGCAGCTGGTGATAAACGAGCGACTTTGGGAATTTCTGGTGTAGGTGTACAAGCAGGTGCTCGTAGTGCGATCGCTTCACTGTGGACACTGGATGATAAAGTCAGCGTTGAGTTCACTAAAAATTTATATGAGCAACTGCTTAAACCAGGGTTGACAAAAGCTGAAGCTTTGCGAAATGCTCAACTAGAACTGAGAAAGTCCCCTGGTCGTGAACATCCAAGATATTGGGCACCTTACATTTTGCTAGGGAACTGGCTGTAAGGTGTATACTCACTGCCCAAACTTATTGATACAGTACCTCTGTTTCTGGAACAGGGGTTAGCTCAACGATCGGAGCATTTGCAATCTCATAGCCCAGCTTCTCATCAAGCTTAATATACCAGGAAACAGACCGTACAAGGCTGACCCAATCCTCTTGAATTTGAGGCTGTGGAGTTGCGATCGACTTCTCTGTGCTAGGAAACACAACTTCGATTTGAGCCTGTAGAGCAGTCCTGCGGCTCTCAACAAGACGCGTCACCGCATCATACCAAATTCCAGACCTGGCGTAATACAGATAATTTTGTGGTGCTAGGACAGGCAAAGCCTCTCTTTGAATCCAGCCTGTGACACTAGGATTTCGGGAAGGTTTTCTTTCATCACAAATAATTGAGAAAAACCAGTTGTATTGCTTATTGATTTCTAAAGGTTTCAGATTTGCTGGTAGAGTCAATTTGGCAATACTAGGTTTCCCCGCAACATCAACTTTATTAGGCAGTTGGAAAAATATCGGTCCGACCACAATATGCTTGTCCTCATCGAGCATTACAAATTTTGCATACTCAAGTTCTGATTCTTTATAAACAAAAGGGATGTAGAACCAGAAGCTTGGATATGCTTCGAGAGTCTTACCCCAGACAACCTGAGATAAAGCCGGTTTTGGTAGCTGTTCCACTCGATTTAGAGACTTCCATATCGGGGGTATGAGAGCAGTAAGTGTGAATTCACCGATGTCAGATTGATCGCTAGGCGAAGTTGCGATCGCAGAACACCGCCCTCTACCTGCTGCTCCTCGCGTGCGACCGCTAGGTGCCCCTAGTTTTGTTTGTGGAACAAAGAGGGATTTTATCTGCTCTAAAGCAACTTCAAAAGGGTTGTCACTTTGCTTATTTTGGGCTAGGGCTTGTGAGGGATAGCCTATAAAGAGGATAAGCGTCAAAGTGAGGCTGAAAAAGGCTCTAAGCCATTGAGCAACAAATGATTGGGTCTGAAACATAACCGACAGCTTGGAAAGTTAAGGGAATTACCGAATCCGAAAACTAATAAACACTATTACTCCCCCAGTCCCCAAAAAGGTGAATGCAGAAGGCACCAATGGCACCCAAAGTTTAATTGGGGAGATGAAGAAGATCAAGCAAACAACGCACAGACTGGTGAGGGCAACCCCTCCAGATAGGATCAAGCTTCGGGGTGATTTATATAACTGAGCCAAAATACCTCCAACCAGAGACCAAGCTAGAATCCAGAGCATCTCATACCCAAGAGACCAGACTCGTAGCTGACGTTGCTCACCTAAAGCTATACGCAAAAGATAACTCAGCATCTGTGCCTGGACGATGAATCCCGGCACGCCTTGCTGACTGGGAGTATCCACACGATCATTCGCATAAGAGTTGTCTTCAATTCCAATTAAGACGATCCGGTTCTCGACATCTTCTTTCTTTAGCAAGTTTTCGTCTAAAACCTGTTTTAGAGAAAATTTCTTCGCAATCTTATACGGAGAACAATTATTGCCATCTTGACAGAAAGACCAGTAGTCTAGCAGAATTTGATAGCCTCTAAAATCAATTCCTCGATACCCACCTGTATGAGGGGTTTTAAGTTGCTCTAAAACAACGTCGTTAATTATTAAATCTTGTAAGTTCCCATCTGAATCAAAAGCTTCTTGATTTCGTCCTTTCTTTCCCATAGAAGCCAGATAACTGCGAGCCAGTACTAGATTAAAGGCATTTCTGGATTTACAGCCAGATTTTGAGTTATCCAGAAAAAGACTCAAAAGTTGACGACGAAGAATCCCCTCTTTTTGTTGGGCAGTATCGCTAAAGCCTATACGATTTCGCGAGATTTCACGTGGAGGGTCAATACCTTTGTCATTAGAATCCTCCGTCTCCGGTGCCTTACAGAGAGCAAATATATTTTTGTTTTTCAATAAATCTGTCAGAGCTTTATCTCTAGACGGGTAATTCCGGTAGAAATCTAAACCGATAGATAGCGGTTGATTTTCTATAAGTTTTTTTAGGAGTGAAGCAAGAGAAGCATCTGTCAGAGTGCCATTTTTTCCCCCAGACTTACTTGCCCTCTCTTCCTCTTTTGCAGCATCTTCTTTCGTAATGTTGATGATTAGAAGTTTTTTGTCTTGTTGCTCTTGGGGAAAATACGATAACTGGAAACGCATCAATTCGTCATAAGCTGCAAGCTCTAGCGATTGAAGAATGCCACCAAGGCGGATGATTATTACTAGAGCAGTTACTCCCATGCTAGCTTTGAGCAAGGTACGCAGGCTGCGCCAAGGAATCTTGAATCGTCTTTTATCTTTTTGAGGTAATCTGATGACATCAGATTTATTTTCAATAGCCTTTCGGATTTCTTCTGCAATCTCATTGAAGGCTTCATCCTGATTTTGCCAACTCGTAATAGCTGTCTCATTCCTAGGGAGAGCTTGCAGACCACCAAACTGAACTCTTTTCCAATCACAAGGACGCAGCAAAACAGGAATAACACAAGCTTCTTTAGTTTTGTGCCGTTCTATAGCCTTTGGTACATCACGCTTCCAGTGTTCATCTGAAGCAAAAAAATCGGGACTAATCAGCAACAGAATAATACGGGCTGAATTTAAACGCTTATCAATCTCATTAGCACGTTCTGCACCTGCACTAATATCGCGGTTTTGCCAGACGGTGATGACTCCATCAAGCTCTAATGCCTTCAAGTGCTTTGCAAGTTTGCTTCCCAGTTCTTCATCTTCTGGAGAACACGATAAGTAGATTTCAATTGATTGAGTTGGTGCCACCTCACCTCACACCCCTTAGTATTTAAATATTAGAAAATATATCTGACTTTTCCTGTCATCTTTATTTCGATAGTCATTAATAGGACTAGCACTACAGAATTATTAGATGTAACTCTATGGAACTTATGCAGTTACTTTCCTCGTTGGGAAGCTTAATCAGAATAATAGTGTGTTTGATACCCTTGTGATTGAAAAAATTGATTAAGATGTTCGGACTAATTCCTCCACAACTCTCCTGATACCTTTAGTAATATCTGTAAATGCCTGATCTCGATTTGCCCAGTTTGTCACAGGTTCTGCATTTCTGGGTAACGCTTGTAACTTCGCAAATGGCGCTTCATGCCAATCTACCTCACGTAGGATAATTGGAATCACACGGGCTTCTCCTACTTCATGTCGTTTCATTGCCCGCTTTAATTCCACACTCCAGCAAAAATCCGAAGCCAGAAAATCAGAACTCACTAGTAGCAAAATTATCTGGGCTGAGTTCAACTGCTTCTCAATCTCAGTTTTCCACTCATCTCCTGCTGTAATCTTGCGATCATACCAAGCTTTAATCACCCCTTGTCGTTCCAGAAGTTTGAGGTGTTTTGCTAGTTCATTCCGTAAGTTTTCATCCTCATGAGCGTAGGAGAAAAAGACTTCAATAGCTTTCTTCTCAGTTTGAGACATAGGTGCTGGCTTAGTTTCTACAGTGGAATTCTTCTGAGTCACAGTGTCAGCGACTTCCGTCTTCTTGAGCAAAACAGGTGTCAAATGTTCTTCAATCCCTGCCATTCGGATAGCACCACAACCCAACTTGTATGCAAAGTCAATTGGACGCCCTGCACCCAAAGCATCGTAAAACCCCACCGCAAATTCAATCGCGGCTTTATCCCCGATCGCCCGACTCATCCCAACCACATAATTGATATGTTGGGCGATCGCCTTTGCTTGCACTTCTGAGTAACAGCTATTCAGGAGTACACACTCAATCTGCTCAGCAAAGAGTTCAAACAATCCAGCCAGTGCAGCTCCACTCACAAGCTTGGACTGACCACTTTCATCCTCGAAAACTAATCCTTCTTCCCCTGAGCCATGTCCAGAAAAATGGATTATGTTTGGGTTATAGTCTAACAGTGCCCGTTGGATGTCCCTTGGACGAACTGCTAACTTTTGCTCCAGACTAAACTCATCACGCTTTTGGGCACGCCGCAACCCTTCGGCAATATCTCGCAACTCCTCATCTAGGCGCAATGGTGAAGTGCCTTTGGGGTTTGCTGCCAGAATCAGCACCTTTTTCATGAGAATAGCGTATTTTATCTAAATTATTATAGATGCAGTAACTATATCCGAAGTCAAACTAGGATAAGTGATTTCCTCGGATACTATTAATATTTCAAGTCTTAATTTAGAATTTACGGAAACAATTTCCTAACTTTCGCCAAATCCACATTACCACCGCTAATAATCACACCAACCCTAGCCCCCGCTACTTTCACCACTCCTTCCAACAAAGCTGCTGCTGCTAATACGCCTGTTGGTTCAACAATAATTTTGAGACGTTCCCACAACAAGAACATGGTGCGTAGAATCGCTTCTTCTGATACTGTGACCATATCATCGACATAATGCAGCACCAGTGGGAAAGTGATTTCTCCTAAAGAAGGGGTACGAGCGCCATCAGCAATAGTATCTGGATTGTTGACAGTGTGCAGAGTTTTAGTGTGAAACGAGCGTGTTGCATCGTCAGCAAGTTCTGGTTCTACTCCTATCACCCGACAGTTGGGTGAAATGGCTTTGGTTGCAATAGCAGAACCAGAAAGTAATCCACCCCCACCGCAACAAACGAGCAGCAAGTCTAATTCACCAACTTCCTCAATGAGTTCTTTGGCAGCTGTACCTTGTCCGGCTACGATGTGAGGATGGTCGTAAGGAGGAATCATCACACCTCCTCGCTCGGTTAATAGCGTGTAGGCTAATTCTTCTCTGTTGGCTTGCTTGCGGTTATATAAAATGACCTCAGCACCATACCCACGAGTCGCAGCTAGCTTGACAGATGGAGCATCATCAGGCATAGCAATTGTTGTGTGGATGTTTAGCAGTTGTCCCGCAAGTGCTGTAGCCTGAGCATGATTCCCTGAAGAAAAAGTCAAGACGCCTTTTTGCTTCTGTTCTTCAGACAACTGTGATAGTGCGTTGTATGCACCTCTAAATTTGAAAGAGCCGGTGCGTTGAAAGTTCTCGCACTTGAAAAACACCTGAGCATGAGTGCGATCGTTAACAGTTCTAGAGGTCAGAACTGGGGTGCGATTGGCAATACCAGCTAGACGTTTAGCAGCAGCTTCTATATCAGTGATGGTGACAGAATTTTGGTGTGACATCGACGGCTATATTTTCAAGAAAATAGGACTTACGCACTGTACAAAAAGTTATTTATACAATAAAAAAAACCATGTTTAAAAGCAAGTTAAGCGTTGATTAGTAGTAGTTTATCTTTCTATTATTACAGATATTAAAGTTGTAAAAAAAAAGATATTGAAAGTTCTGGTGGTAGAATTTTCATAGCCTAATTTAAGTCTATGCAACATATAGAGCTACATAATAGATACGCCTCAGTAGAACATTAAAACTCATTTCGTAAGGAGCAACCATGTTCTCTATAGCAAGATGCAATAGAAAAATACTCGAATGGTTGAGTATTGCTTTTTCGTCATGACCGTCATTATTTATCCCTCTTTGTTAAGTCCTGAACAGCCATCTTTGAGTTCCCCATCTGTAGAAATTAGCACTAATATACAGACAGCAAAGCCTATAGGTGTGCAACCAGCCATTCAATTTGATATTGCTCAAGCTGCTTATGCATCCAGTGGATCATCTGGAGGAAAAGGAGCAAAACCAACCAAAATAAACTTCTTTAGCATGGCTATGGGTGCATTGGCGGGTTTGGTCTTGTTTATCTACGGTGTCACCCGACTCTCTGAAGGACTAGAAGAAATCGGTACAGAACGGATGAAAAACTTCCTCAGCAAATGTACCACTAATCGCTTCGCCGCCGTTTTAACGGGAGCTGTTGCTACAACGGTACTAGAATCCTCATCCGTTACCATCATCATGGTCATTGCGATGGTGAGCGCGGGAGTATTGACATTCGTACAGTCTCTTGGTGTCGTTTTAGGTTCCAATATTGGCACAGCAGTGGGCGCACAAATCATCTCACTCAACATTGAACTGTACGTACCAATACTGATGCTTGCAGGAATGTTGGTGCTGTTTATTGGCAAGACAAATACACAGAAAAATCTTGGGATCATTCTGCTGGGCTTTGGCTTAATGTTCTATGGTCTTGAAGCGATCGATGAAGCAATGAAGCCATTTAGAAACTATCAGCCTTTCATCGACTTGATGCAAACTCTAGGGAGAAATCCACTGCTGGGTGCAATTGTTGGGGCAATTTTTACGGTGATTATTCAATCTTCTTCTGCAACAGTTGCGATTGTCATCACCTTGGCAAGTTCTGGTTTGATTTCACTACCTGCAGGTATCGCGATTATGTTGGGTGCTGAAGTTGGTACCTGTGCTGATACCTTAGTCGCTACCATAGGGCGCGGTCGCCCAGCATTACGGACAGGATTGTTTCATTTTTTGTTCAATCTCGTGAGTGCTATCCTCGGAATTATCTTTGCTCCGGTATTGGTGCAATTAGTTTTGGCTATTTCGGGTGGAGCAGGTGTAGGTCGTCAGGTTGCGAATGCTCAGATCATTTTTAACTTAATTGGCGTAGCTGTAGTCATTGTATTACTGCCAACAATCGCTCGGTTACTAGAAAAATTAGTCCCAGATGCGAATGGCGATCGCCAGTTACGTCCAGAGACAGTGCAACCAGCACAATAAAGCAGATATTTTTCAGGGGTCAGAAGTCGCCCTTTTACTTGTTTACTAGAAATTCGACTTCTGATTCCTTCATATATTCAAATAGGTTGAAAAAAGAATGTTTGTTCAAAATATTCGTATTGCATTTGTTGGCTATATAGCGACTCTTGTGTTGGGAGCGACTGCTTGCAGCGATAATCAGGCTGATACAACTGCTAG
This sequence comes from Scytonema sp. RU_4_4, assembly GCA_012031965.1. GTDB lineage: Bacteria > Cyanobacteriota > Cyanobacteriia > Cyanobacteriales > Nostocaceae > Brasilonema. The sequence continues at coordinate 9,382 of JAAUSC010000068.1, read as the reverse complement.
CTTTCCAGAAGCTGTGAATCAAGTTGAAAATGTGAGTTCAACAAGCGCCACAAATTTGTCAGGCACTATCAAGATAGACGGATCTAGTACCGTATTTCCCGTTTCTCAGGTGATGGCAAAAGAGTTTCAAAAAGCGAATTCCGGAGTGCAGATTAATATCGCTTTTTCCGGTACTGGTGGTGGTTTTAAGAAGTTCTGCGCTGGCGAAACTGACATTACAGACGCTTCCCGCCCGATTAATGAAAAAGAAGTGGAGCTTTGCCAAATAAACAACATAGAATACATCGAATTACCAGTTGCTTTTGATAGTCTCTCTGTTGTCGTCAACGCGAAAAATGACTTTGTTCAGTGTCTCAAAGTGAGCGAATTGAAAAAGATGTGGGAGCCGACAGCCGAAGGCAAAGTTACCAATTGGAACCAAATTAGTTCTAACTTCCCCAATCGACCATTAAAGCTATTTGGTCCTGGTAAGGACTCTGGGACATATGATTATTTCACTCTAGCAATTGTGGGTGAAGAAGGTAAAAGTCGAGGTGATTACACCAAGAGCGAAAATGACAACGCTCTAGTGCAAGGAGTTTCCCAAGAGCAAAATTCACTGGGCTTTTTTGGCTACGCCTACTACGCCGCGAATAGAGATAAACTGAAGCTAGTAGCGATTAACAATGGTTATGGCTGTACACAGCCCAGCGCTCAAACAGTCGCAAATTCTAGCTATCAGCCCCTCTCTCGTCCTATTTTTATCTATGTGAAGAAATCGGCAGCCACTCGTCCAGAAGTCAAAGCTTTTACTAACTTCTATCTAGCGCCAGACAACGCAAATCTGGTATTACAAGTAGGGTATGTGCCGTTACCCAACATCACTCTGCAATCAGCTAATTCCCGATTCAACAAAGGTATAACTGGTTCTGTTTTTGGAGGTCAAGGTTCTGTAATCGGTATAGGACAGAAGGGTCTTCAAGAAAAATAGTCGTAAAAGTTATCTAGATAGTGAGTCATTCCTTGCTGAATGGGGAATGACTCATTCACAATTACCAATTATTGTGATGTCTCATCCATTTAACAAACAAAATGCGGTTACTACGGAAAGTCTTGATACCTCTAGTTGATAATCGTCAGAATGAGAGTTTTCTGATCTTCTTAGATAAAGTGGAAGATTTTTTTGCCAAAATCCTCTCTTTAGCGATGATAGGAGTTGTTTCGTTCGCTATCTTAGATCTTGGTGTTGTTTTGGGACGAGAGATGCTTCAGCCAACTATTGGTAGCTTTTCTAGCACATTATTGAAAGTCTTCGGGCTATTTTTAAATATTTTAATTGCGCTCGAAATTACACAAAACATCACATCCTATCTCAGTAATCATATTATTCAGATTGAGATGGTGATTATTACTTCCTTAATTGCCGTAGCTCGTAAAATCATCATTCTCGACTTTCAAAAAATTTCTGAATCAGAACTATTTGCTCTTGCTGCAACTATTTTTGCTCTTTCTATATGTTATTGGCTCGTACGACGGACAAATGCTAAATACCCACGCCACTAACGAAATTCAAAATATGCCCAAAGGCACGCAATCATGCGTTCACGAAGTGTGCGCGAAGCGCTTACAAAATTCAAAATTCAAAATGAAGAAAAAGAGTTATGCTGTGGCATCGACGGCTGTGTTTTCAATAAAAGAGTACTCAAACAAATCGCCTACAGGCTGGTAACCTATCGCCTGGTAAATGTGATTAGAAGTTGGGTTTGCCAAATCAGTGAACAAAAAACAGTATCGATGTCCCTGGTTAAGTAAAGTTTGGCTCAATGCCGCCACGCAAGCACTGGCGTAACCTTTTCTGCGGTGTTCTGGTGGTGTGTAAACCAAACTCACCGCCGCACCGTTGGGCGTTACACGAATATGGCACGCCATTGAGACGGGGGTTTTATCTTCCCAAATGTAAGCACTACCTCGCTGCAAATGGCGCTCTACTGTGGGTTCAACTCCTGGCTCAACAATTCCCAAGGCTTCCAGCGCAAAGGCTTCAAACCAAGGGATGAGAAATTCGCGATCGCTCTGTGTCGCCAAACGAAAGTGACCTGTTGTTTTGGGAATGACTTGCACCTGCTCCAGTTGAAAAGCACGCAACGCCATTTTTAGGTGGTAGGATTGACCAGTTAGGGAATGCCAAGTCTCTGCAAAGGCTTTTGCTTCAGCAGTGGGAGCGTTGATTCCTGGCAATAACTCTTGAGTCAGGCGTATGTCTTGGGCGATCGCCCTTTGGGCGGCTCCCTGCTGGAGCATCGCCTCAATAGCCCTAAAATCCTGTATCTTTGACAACAGCAAGTTTCGCGGAGGTACTCTCATCGCTACTGCAACGATATCTCCATCTACCTCCACGGTTGCCAAGTAGGGTTTTTCGTCAAAGCGTTCGGGGTTGTGAATCAAGGCGTTGCAACGTGCAAGCAGCACGTTATGGAGTGCTTCGTGATTGAGCAAGTAATCTTTCACCCGCTCGTAAAATTGGCTTGCATCTTCAAAACGATTGATTTTCATCAACATTAGTCATGGTGAAAAAACTATGCTGTAACATCAATAACTATGTTTTCAGTGAAACGAGTAATCGTTCCAATCTGCCACAGGCTGGTAGCCGATTGACTTACATCCTGAAACCGATTAACTTTCATCTTATTAATATCGTTGTCATATCGTCACACATGAGAATTTACTTCCCCAGTTACACTGCTCATCTGTTGTTGCAAAACAGCAACTAGTGAAATAATGCTTTTCTCCATTCCACCTACTTCCATCGCTTGCATCCAAAGTATCATGGATGATACAAATAGTTCTTTGAGGTAAGCAAAGGAAAAGCCATTTGTCATCTGAGCAATTTGAGATATTGTAGCTTCAGACAAACGCATTGTCGGTTTAAATTTGTTGTTCCACAAGTTGATATAGGCTAAGCGTTCTGACAAAGCTGGTAACTCAAAGTAATATTTGCGGTCAAAACGACTGGGGCGATTTAAAATTGCTGGATCTATACGATCTGGATGGTTAGTTGTTGCTAATATGACTATTCCAAGATTTGCGGCAAAACCATCAAGTTCATTCAAAAAGAATGAGCGATTTTCTTCTTCTACTAAAGAATCAAGGTCTTCCAATACTAAAATACAGGGTGCAGATTGTCGTGCTCGCTGAAAGACTTCACGAATATTGTGGTGAGGATTACTATACTCTGACTTAAAGCTTTTGACGTACAAGCAAGGCTGCTGTATTTTATTAATCAAAGCTTTAACCGCGTGGGTTTTACCATTCCCAGGAGAGCCAATAAATAAAATTCCCCGCTTCCAAGGTAAACCGTAAGCTTCGTAAGTCTCTCGCAAAGCAAAAAAGTTTGTCAAGTCGTCTTGAATCTCTTGTTTAAGAGTGCTAGGCAAAATCAGATTATCAAAAGTCGCGTTCTGAATCGACTCAAATAACTCTTCATTTTTCGACCAATAACCATCTTCAAACACTAAAATTTCACTTCTGACTTCTGAGTTCCACTCACAAACAGCAGCAAAAAACTTTTCAGCAATATCTTTGCTATCAGCCAAAATCCAGTAATATTTTGTTTTACAATAACCCTCCTGAAAACTTATCAGTATAATATCCAGTTGATGCCCTTTCCATGTCGCCTTAAAGCTGGCATTTTCAGTATAGTTGTCAATTTTGTTTTCCATACCATCCCAACTATAGATAATCTGGTTGTAGATAGATGTGTCATACTCAATAGTGCAAAGATTTGCCTGAGCGTACTTCTCGACATCAAATGCTGAATCACTTCCTTCCAGCAACACTTTTTTAGGAAAAAATGCTACTAATTCCTGACTTACATGGTAGGTAATGGCGTTAGTAGGAAGGTTAAGTGCTTCTAAAATAAGTTGTTGAACATTCATAGTTTTAGTGCTTTTAAACTCATTGAAATACCTGTTTTAGGAAGGTGGGTATTGCCCACAAGACTTCATATCATAGATCGCTTGCATAAATACTTAAAATGTCATGTTGAGCGGAGCGAAACATCTAGCGAGATTCTATGTCCTATGCCCTTCGGGCACGCTACGCTAACGGACACGCTAGCCCCGATAGCGGAAGCGTGCCGTTAGGCATAGGGGGCGCTTCGCAAACGCTAACACTGCACTACATTTCGTGCTTCTCGTGAGAGTGGAGCCATGCTAACAGAATGACATCCCCAACTTTTGGACTTTTGCAAGAGGTCTAATTATGTATTACATCTAACTGCAAACTACTCTATTCCGTACCCTTATTGGTTACATTGTAGAAATACATTCGCCTCTTAAATCTATACAAAACCTTTGAGATTGATTCGGTGAAGGTGATCACTCAAAAATTGACTTGCTAACCCAGATCTGAAAAACTCATGATTTAAACAAATCTCAGCGTAAACTCATACATCAAATCGACTCTACCCTTGCGTAGCATTGCTGGATCTAATCTTTCTGTTGTGTTACAAGTCATCAAGACAACTAACTGCTGCTGCATATGAATCCCAGCATCATCAATAACACTTTGATACAGGGTGCCATCTAGCAAACTCAAAATATGTTCGGTTTTGTTATTATACTGTGCTACCTCGCTCGCGCGATTTTGTGCTAAGTTATCTGCCTCGTTAATAATAATACAAATTTTTTCTAGATATGTCGGTGGGACAAAGTTGGCGATCGCATCATGATCCAAAATAAAAATCACATACCCCAAAGGAACCAAAATTTCTTTTGCGACTGCTTGTGTCCATGCAGTTTTACCTGTACCTGGTTCTCCATGTACCAAAACCGCTAACTGTTTCTGATTAAGAATTGCCTGCTGTACTGAATCAGTAAAGTTTTGAATATCCGCAGGAAAACTCCGAATGGGAAACTGACTATAAAGTTTACCCACACGAGTTTGATATCCACTCAGCATGATAGCTAAATCATATGTTGCTTTGGTAACAAGTGGAGCTAGATTTTGTGCTAATAAAGTATACTGTCGTCGTCCTCTATCAAAAGAGTTGATTTGTAGCCAAATATCATTTTTAGACCAATAAGCATAAACAGTATTAACAACATCTAAACGCTCCCAGCTCACAAACTTTTCAACTGGAAAATAGAAATCTCGTTCCAAATAATATTGTGTGATCATATCAGGACATCCCAATACATCTAAAACGCGTAATACAGTTATTTCTTGAAGACGATTAAGAACATAATCAATTGGAATACTGTTGCGGCTGACAAATTGGACGATAGGCGTTTCCGTACTTAAAACATCTTTGTAACGATAATCTGGTGACAGAGGATCGGGTGTGATGTAATTCCAAAATTTGTCTAGTTCGTAGCGCGTATTATCAGAGACAACATTCAATAAATTAGCCCACCAAGTATAATTATTCCGTCCCAAACTCTCAGCAACGTTACTTACTAAATTCAAACTTTTTTGAGTAAACTCTTGCGTGTCGTGAGACAACAGTTGCCATACAAATTCCCAGTCCAACTCTCTATGGAAGGGTCGCCAGCCACTTGCTAGTAAGCTTTGACGGTTACTATTGGCAGGACCACCTTCGTTGTTTCTATAGTATTCAAAATCCATCTAAACCTCCGAGGTACTGCGACCAAAGCTAACGCTTATGGTCGTAGGGGGATAGGAGGGTAATTGAGTGGGACTCAATGTCCCCGAAATTACCAAACCAGTATTTCGGGAAAGAATTCGACATTTTGAATCAGCAAATCTTCCTAGCCTTGACCAATTTGCATCGCTCAAAGAGAGATTCTTGCCCGTATATCCTGAGCAGTATCCAATCATTTTCTTTATCTCTCCTTTGGATTTCGTTAAGTACAAAATCAAATCACCTTTTCTAGCCTTAAATGGCGTAGTAGACCCGCCGTAACGCTCTCTGATTCCGCCCTTGCCTGGTACGGCATCGTGTAAACGCCGTCGTGTCATTCGGGGTTTGGAAATAACCTTAAATACCGCAGGGGTAATAGCTACTTCGCCCACCCAAATACACCCATGAGTTGAGCCAGTGTAAAACGGTTTGTATTGAACAAAGTTAGTAGCAGCAATAACTACAGCATCAACAGCGTGAGTTTCTGGAGCCTGCAACGCTTTGTCTGATTTGTTCTTGATTAGCTTCAGATATTGACGCACTTGAGATGTTCCGTTCCCATCTTTGTGCCAACCTTCAATTGTGACGACGGTTGCGATTCTAGATAGCTGTTCAATCATCCATCCTTGCCCTACCATTACTGGCGAGAAACCCTTACCCGATTTAGCGCCCTTCCGTCCGGATGTTTTATCTACATCGGCTCTAACTTTTTCTACCCTAATTTCTGAAATTGGGTAAATACGAGCAAGCTCAGAAATAACTCGTATTTCTAGCTGCCGATTTGAGCGAATGGATGGGGCTAACTTAATTTTCTTGCGATTAGAAAAACGGTTTTCGCGATGGTTCCTTAGTTTGAAAGCTTTGCTACGATTAATTCGTCTTCCCCTGCGTCCGCACCGAAGCATAGAAAGGTACAGCATTTTTTCCTTTATGCCAGCAATAGCTGTGCCTTGTTTTGGGATAAACCCCATCAAGACAATATGCGACATAAATAACGTGTATTTAGCTGACTGGATAGCGATACCTGAGTATCGTTTTCCGGGGTCGCTGCCAACAACAATGCTTTGGGTTTTTGTACCAGATGGCTCAACCAATAATTGAACGCACCAAATACTTAAGTCATTCCAAAACGATTTGGCTTTCCCTTGCTTTATCCAACGCCTCGCACGAGATGCGGTTGTTGGCATTAGTGGTTCACAATCTGTTGAGATTACCGGAACTCTTGCGTTTTCTTTCTGCATGGATATAATCCTCGAAAGATAAAGTTTAAGTCACTTCCCTCATTCAGTAACGCGTGTCTTGGCTTGACCCAACCCCCTGAGATTCCAGAGGCTACAAATAATCCGAGCTAGTGAAGTACCCAGAAGTGTTAAACGCTACTGAACTTATGAGGTATTGAACACTTGCGTCCTAGGGTTATCTCCTAGAATCCGTTTCTATACCCTACGGGTTAGGAACGGTAGTTCAAATTGTCAGTTGTGCAGCAGTGGTGGAGTTATCATCTCCTGTCTCAGGAGATTTGGCAAAAGTTTTATCGTAATATAAACTACTTACGTGTCAGTTGCCACAGTCAGCCCCTTCTCCTGCAAAGACGCTACGCAAAGGGGGAATTCACGCATTATAAATTCAAAATTTCAAAATGAAGAACCTAATATTAAGTTGCATTCATGAAGTTGCATTCATGACTGACACCTCACCCCGCCCTACTAAGGAGGACAAGGAGGCAAAAAAACCTTCCTTGTCTCCCAAGTCTGCCCTGTCCCCCTTGTCTTTCTTGGGGTGAGATAATTGAACTGCAACTTGGTATAACATCTTAAGTTAGGGGCTTGTATCCTTAGAAATTTTTGACTTTTGTTTATTGATACTTATATACTACTTGTATACTACAGAAAGTGTCAAGGGTCTAAAAAACTTTCTGATTTTTATACCACTACGATAAATAAGAGGTTTATAGGCACAATGCCTTATGACTTTACCTACACCCTTGCATCATCATCCTTACTGAACTTTGCATAACACACTACCATGCAGATATGTATCTTCAAGGATACTACGTTAAAAAAATGTTAAATATATAAAGTATTTATGACTTATTTGTTAATATTCTCTTTCGTTTTACCTATAATTTAGGAAGTGTATTCTCATTCTGTCGGCCCAAGGTATTCATTCCTTAGAGGTCATTGAGTGAGTTAAAGATAATCAACTTGGTAGAGTTGAGACACGAGCCAGTCTAATGTGAGCGCTACCTAACCGCTCACGGAGTGCCTCGTTTATTCTCTCAAAACAGATGATCAGTTTCACATGAATCTTCTGGAGAAGACATGGAGCAGGCACAAGTATTTAGTAATCAGAAAATGCAAAATTCTCAACCACCTCTTATACTAGCGGTGGAGGATAATGAAGATAACCTACTGCTGTTGAGTTATGCACTTGAGTCGCTGGGTTTTAAGCTTATTTGTCAAAATGACTGTTCAACAACATTACTTGTCGCAAAAGAGTATCAGCCAGACTTGATACTCTTGGATATTTTGTTACCTGGTGTAAGTGGGATAGATATTGTGCGTTCCCTCAAACAAGAACCACTAACCAGTCATATTGCAGCTATTGCAGTGACAGCGTTAGCTAGTGCAGAGGATAGAGAACGCATCCTGAGTGCTGGCTTTAACGACTACATCAGCAAGCCTTACATGATAGAAGACTTAGAAACTCTTGTTCGCCGCTACCTGTGTAAAAAGTTGAATCCAGATTCGGTGTATGACCTCTGTCAGGATTAACCATATCACGCAGATTTTGGAGTGTGACTTCTATCTGATGAAGTTCCTCTCCTAACTTTGTTAGAATCAGCAGTAGGAGTGCGAACAGCAGGTGGCTCTGTCAAAATAGCAATGAAGCCACTACGACTAGTCTCTAGTGTGGTATCAGCTAAGACCTCTATAACTGAAACACTTAAAGTCTCTTCAATCAATGCCTTGAGTTGTTGTTGAATGGCATCATCTAAATCTGACCGAACCTCCTGGGCTAACTCTTGGTGACCTGTTTGAGCTAGCAATTGTTCTGGTTGAGTGATGGAATTTTCCATGATAACCACCACATTCTGATCACAGAGCTGACAGATTACTTTACTGGGCTGATGACCAAGTTGGTCACGATATAAGGCTTGAATACGTTGTGCTAATGTTCTTTCTACTTGACCGCGAGTTGGTGTTGATGTAGTCATTTGCTTGTTCTTTTCTTTAGAGGTTTAGACCACCAGCGACAAGTCAAAAGGTGATGTTATGAACTGTGAGTGACTTAACTTCTGACGCGTCATTCACATTTGGAGTTTTAACTCCAACGACTTTCACTCTTTACTGTCTGAGTACTTTTTGAGTTGTCGATAGCAGTTTAGGTTTACCATTAAGTGTAAAAACTCGGAATTCCCGAGTCAATGAAAGCATTATATTGGTCAAAATTGTTGAAAATCACCATCCAAACGCAGTATTTTCCATCAATGCCTATAGATATTGATTTAACGTTTATTTAGCCTTTAGGCATAAATTCTAATATACTTCTAAGAAACACATTCGTTAGGTGTTGAAATAGGGATGAGTTTTAAGCCAAGAGCTTGAGCTTTTTTCTTAAGGTTTTTGAGCATCCGGTCTCGATACTGTTGCTCATAAGCATCAATGCCAGGGTCAGTGTATGCATCTCCAGATGTCCAAAGGCGATAAAAAATACGTGCCAATTTATGGGCGGCAGCAGTAATCGCCTTTGGGGCACCCA
>JAAUSC010000067.1 GCA_012031965.1 Scytonema sp. RU_4_4 | reverse complement strand
CTTTGATACGTCGTGGACGATGTCTTTGACTACTCGTGGACGAGTCTTTGATACTCGTGAACGAGTATTACAATCTCTTGAACGAGTCTTTGATACTCGTGAACGAGTATTACAATCTCTTGAACGAGTCTTTTATACTCGTGAGCGAGTATTACAATCTCTTAAATGAGTCTTTTATACTCATAAGCGAGTATTACAACCTAATATGAACAAAAAATATTTCTCTACCGTAGCTATACCTGTAGTCGTTGCAACAACTCTCCTCACTAATATTAGTCAATCCTTTGCTAATTTACCGCCACTCATTCCACGACAAATTCTATTTGGAAACCCAGAAAGAACAAACCCGCAACTCTCTCCAGATGGAAAATATCTGACATACATCGCACCTGATAAAAATAATATTTTGCAAGTATGGATACGCACAGTAGGTAAAAATGATGACCAGATTCTCACTGCTGACAAAAAACGTGGTATCCGTAATTACTTCTGGACTTACGACGGCAAACAACTTATTTATCTACAAGACACAGATGGTGATGAGAATTACCATTTTTATGCTGTCGATTTTAAGTCCAAGCAGGTGCGCGACCTAACGCCGTACAAAGGTGTGAAAGCGCGAATAGTCTCCGTAGATCCCAATTTCCCAAATGAACTGCTGGTGGGGATGAACATTAAAGACCCCCGTAAGCATGATACTTACCGTATTAACCTGAAAACGGGAACAGCAAAGCTGGAACAAGAAAACGCCGTTAATGTTACTGAGTCAGTTGCAGATCCACAGTTTAAAATTCGTGCGTCTGTAGCTACAACTCCTGATGGTGGTTCTACCTTATCTGTTCGGCAAACAACAAATCAACCTTGGAAGATAGTCCGTAAATGGGGACCAGATGACCAAGGCGGTGCTGTTGGCTTTTCCCGTGATGGCAAAACGCTTCATATCATGGGAAGTCATAATGCAAATGCGATACGAGTTTTAGCACTTAACTTGGCAACAGGTAAAGAAACCGTCATTGCTCAAGACCCTCAGTATGATGCGGGAGAGATGTTTATTCATCCGGTGAAACGCCAAATTCAGGCAGTTTCCTTTTATAAGGATAAGTTGGAATGGCAGATACTAGATAAAAGTGTTGTCCCAGATTTTCAAACAATATCCAAAGTCCGCCGAGGTGAATATTCTGTCGTTGACCGTGACCTTGCTGATAAAACTTGGTTAGTTGCTTATCGTACTGATAACGGTCCCGTCTATTACTACACTTATGATCGTATCTCCAAGCAAAGCAAACTCCTCTTCAGTAATCAACCCAAACTGGAACGGCTAAAACTCGCCCAAATGAAACCGATTTCCTACAAATCTCGCGACGGGTTGACTATTCACGGCTACCTGACAACACCTGTAGGAATTCCGGCAAAAAACTTACCTACAGTTCTTCTTGTGCATGGCGGACCTTGGGGGCGGGATATTTGGGGTTACGATCCAGAAGCCCAGTGGCTAGCAAATCGTGGCTACGCAGTTTTACAAGTTAACTTTCGAGGTTCTACCGGATACGGCAAAAAGTTCCTCAACGCCGGAAATCGTGAATGGGCAGGTAAAATGCACAATGACTTGATTGATGGTGTTAACTGGATTGTTCAACGGGGTATCGCTAATCGCAAAAAGGTTGCGATTATGGGCGGTTCCTACGGCGGTTACGCAACTCTTGTCGGATTGACATTCACTCCAGATGTCTTTGCTGCTGGTGTCAGTATCGTTGGTCCCAGCAACTTGATAACATTATTAAAGAGTCTTCCGCCTTATTGGGAAGCAGGACGAGCAGAATTTTACCATCGTGTCGGTCATCTAGAAAAAGAGCCGCAGTTCCTCAAGTCTCGTTCTCCATTATTTTTCGTGGATCGCATCAAAGTCCCTTTGCTGATTGGACAAGGTGCAAATGATCCACGAGTCAAGCAAGCGGAAAGCGAACAAATCGTTGCAGCGATGCGAAAAGCAAACAAACCTGTGGAGTACATCCTCTACACAGATGAAGGACATGGTTTTGCGCGTCCGCAAAACCGCCTACACTTCTACGCGAAAGCAGAAGAGTTTCTTGCCAAGTATCTCGGCGGACGAGTGGAACCAATGGGTGATATAGCTGGCAATTCTGGAGTGGTTAAGTAAGAGAGGATATTCTGCGTTCTGCGTTCTGCGTTCTGTGTTCTTCTTAAATTAGACCGAGCAGAAAAGACAACCAAGCAACCAAGCTGCAATTGGATCTAGGATTGTCTTAACAACCCTGGAAAATAAAAATTTTGGCAAGAGGTCTACAACTATGGCAACTATGGCACTGACACCTGACAATGTCGAAACCGTTTTAGATGAAATGCGTCCTTACCTTATGTCTGATGGCGGTAATGTGGAACTCGTAGAACTTGATGGTCCTATCGTCAAACTACGGTTGCAAGGTGCTTGTGGTTCTTGCCCGAGTTCTACTATGACTTTAAGAATGGGGATTGAACGTCGCCTAAAGGAAATGATTCCCGAAATTGCAGAAGTTGAGCAAGTGATGTAGAGAATATAGGACAAGGGGACTAAACAATTCAAAATGGACTGCGTCCCGCTGCGCTAACAAAATTCAAAATTCAAAAAAAGAACTTTGAATTTTGAATTGATAATTTTTGAATTTGAGCGTCGTGCCTCCTGAGCCTGCGGTACGGCTGCGCTGAACGGAGGAGCTACCCTGACGGGAAGCCACTCCGCGTCTACGCTAACGCACATTGTGCGCCAGAGGCGCGAGCGCGAGTGGGGACAAGGAGACAAGAAGATGAGGACTATAATTCTTTCCCCCATCCCCCCATCCCCCTATCCCCCATCTCCTCATCTCCCTATCACTTTATCTACTGATCACAGGTATGTCTCATCCTCTTTACGTTGCCTTTATTTGGCATCAGCATCAACCGCTCTACAAATCTCCCATGAGCAGCGTTTCGCTGTCTGGTTCTCAGCATTATCGTCTACCTTGGGTGCGTTTGCATGGTACTAAGGACTATCTGGATCTCGTTCTGATTCTAGAGCGCTATCCTCAATTGCATCAAACAGTCAATTTGGTACCATCACTGATATTGCAGCTTGAAGATTACATTGCTGGTACTGCCTTTGACCCTTATTTACAACTCAGCCTGACACCAAGTGAGCAACTTTCTGACCTACAACGGGAATTTATCATAGAGCATTTTTTTGACGCGAATCACCATAATCTTATTGATCCTCATCCCCGTTACGCCCAGTTGTACAACACAAGACAAGAGAAAGGACAAGCTTGGTGTTTAACAAATTGGCAGCAACAAGATTACAGCGATTTATTAGCTTGGCACAATCTGGCGTGGATTGACCCCATGTTTTGGGATGATCCTGAAATTGAAGCTTGGTTAATGCAGGATCGGAATTTTACTTTGGGCGATCGCCAGCGAATATACTCTAAACAACGAGAAATTATTAGCAAAATTGTACCGCAGCATCGGGCGATGCAGAATACAGGGCAGTTAGAAGTCACAACCTCACCCTATACTCATCCCATTTTGCCTTTACTCGCCGATACCAACTCAGGTCGTGTGGCAGTGCCTGATATGACATTACCAGAGTATCGGTTTCGTTGGGCAGAAGACATTCCCCGACACTTGCAGAAAGCTTGGAATTTATATCTAGATAGATTTGGAAGGACGCCACGTGGTTTGTGGCCCTCAGAACAATCAGTTAGCCCAGAGATATTGCCGTATATTATTAATCAAGGATTTAAGTGGATTTGCTCAGATGAAGCAACGCTCGGCTGGACGCTGAAACATTTTTTCCACCGTGATGGTGCAGGGAACGTCCAAAACCCAGAATTGCTGTACAAACCATACCGCCTGCAAACAAGAGCAGGTGAGGTGTCAATTGTCTTTCGAGATCACAGATTATCAGATTTAATTGGCTTTACCTACGGTTCCATGTCGCCAAAGCAAGCAGCAGCTGATCTTGTGGGGCATTTGCAGGCGATCGCCCATATGCAAAGGGATCGCCCAAGCGAACAACCTTGGTTAGTAACCATTGCTTTGGATGGCGAAAACTGCTGGGAATTTTATCCCCAAGATGGCAAACCCTTCTTAGAAACTTTGTATCAAAGTCTCAGTAACGAACCACACCTAAAACTCGTTACCGTCTCAGAATTTATCGAACAGTTTCCGCCAACAGCAACTATTCCAGGAGAGCAACTGCACAGTGGTTCTTGGGTAGATGGTAATTTTACCACCTGGATTGGTGACCCTGCGAAAAATCGCGCTTGGGATTACCTCACACAAGCCAGAACAACTTTAGCCAATCATCCAGAAGCAACAGAAGAAAACAACCCCGAAGCATGGGAAGCTTTATATGCAGCAGAGGGTTCTGACTGGTTTTGGTGGTTTGGTGTCGGGCATTCTTCAAATCAGGATGCCATTTTTGATCAGTTATTTCGAGAGCATTTGTACGGGATATACAAGGCGTTAAATGAAACCATACCGCCTTATCTGCGCCAACCCGTAGAAGTCCACCAAGCACGACAGGGAGAACATCGCCCAGAAGGCTTTATTCATCCAGTTATTGATGGTAAAGGCGATGAGCAAGATTGGGACAAAGCCGGACGCATAGAAGTCGGCGGAGCACGAGGAACAATGCACAACAGCAGTGCTATTCAGCGGCTTTGGTACGGAGTGGATCACCTGAATTTCTATTTACGCTTAGACTTCAAAACAGGCATTCAACCAGGGAAAGATGTGCCACCAGAGTTGAATTTACTGTGGTTTTATCCTGACAAAACGATGCACAACAGTCCTGTTCCTCTAGCAGAAGTGCCAGATACATCTCCAACGAATTACCTGTTCCACCACCATTTGGAGATTAATTTGCTGACACAATCGATTCAGTTTCAAGAAGCTGGGGAGCATTATCAATGGCATTCCCGTACAAGTCGTGCTCAAGTTGCCTTGAACAAGTGTTTGGAGGTGGCTGTTCCTTGGGCAGATTTGCAAATTCCACCAGATTATCCTTTGCGCCTGATTTTGGCGCTTTCGGATGAAGGGCGTTTCTGTGATTATCTTCCAGAAAATACTTTGATTCCGATTGAGGTACCTTAATTCCTTTAACACTCAGTGTAGGAGTTTCGGGGAAAATTTACTTTTCACAATCTCTCGTTCCTTGTCTCTGGCAAGGAATGCATAACTTGAGGCTCTGCCACCGTATAATCACAGAGAGGCAGAGCCTTCTTTGAGACATTCTTATGCTCTGCATAGGAACGAGAGAACTCAGTTCAAATTTCGTCTTTAATGAATCGCTCATCTCCGAAAATACTACATTGTCATAATGTTGAATCAATTGATATATATAAGTAAACACAAAAAGTCAACACAAAGAAATTATCTGTATACATCTATGTGCATCTGTGGTTAAAAATCAAAAAATACTTTTTTCTAGATTTCTTGTCAGTCATCAGTTGTTTTTCATATCTTTATTTATAGCCTTTGCCGGTATCCAAGCAAAATTCCTCATGTCAAAACCTTAAAAACTTTTCTAATTTAGATTTTGTATAATAAGAGAAATTATTAATCATCATGAAAAATTTCAGGGATAACTTAAGCGTAATTTGTTACGCAGTCGCGCCTACCAATGATGATCTGCTGCCTTAATCCTGATTGCTCAAATCCCCTGAATCCTAACGGAAAAAAGCTTTGTCGAACGTGCGACACCCCACTGGTTCCACTACTACGAAATCGCTTCCGTATCATTCAAGTTCTTTCTGATGAGGGTGGATTTGGTAGAACTTATTTAGCCGAAGATATAGATAAATTAAGTGAACGATGTGTTATCAAGCAACTCGCACCAAGAGTCCAGGGAACTTGGGCACTAAATAAAGCAATAGAATTGTTTGAAAAGGAGGCTCAGCGACTGCAAGAACTTGGAGCACATCCTCAAATACCAACTTTATTAGCTTATTTTGAACAAGATAACTACCTGTATTTGGTACAGCAGTTTATCGATGGGCAGAATTTGTTCATGGAATTACAACAGAAGAAGAAGTATAACCCTAGTGAAATTAAAGAAATTTTGCTAGATTTACTGCCCGTGCTCAAGTTTATCCATGAGCAAGGAGTCATTCATCGAGATATCAAACCACAAAATATTATCCGCCGTCGAACCTCTTTATCTTCAAAAACAGTGGTTTCGGGAACAACTGGAAATCTAGTTCTTATTGATTTTGGTTCTGCCAAGCAATTAACGACAAAAGCACAAATGAACATCGGGACTTCAATTGGTTCACAAGGCTATTCTCCCATTGAACAAATTAAAGACGGTGCGGCTTATCCAGCGAGTGATTTGTTCAGTTTAGGAGCGACCTGTTTTCATTTGTTAACTGGAGTTTCCCCTTTTAAATTATGGACGGAACATGGGTATAGTTGGGTCAATAATTGGCAACAGTATCTGAAAAGCCCAATCACTGAAGAACTCACACAGATTCTCGATAAGCTGTTGCACAAAGACACACAGCATCGCTACAAATCAGCGAATGAAGTCCTTGCCGACTTGTTTATCAAGCAGCAACCGCAAGCAAAATCGACAGCCGTAACACCAACAAACCACATTACAAAATTATTAACCACTCAGTTACCAACTGTATCAAAACCATATATCTTCTTGAGAAATTCCCTCTTAGTTGCTAGTGTGATGATACTATTTGGCTCGGGAAAATTTTGGTATCAACAGTTGCGTCGTTTGGAAATGAGAATCTCAGCTAGTTTTAGTCAGCCAAATAGTAGCGCTGCAAATCGAGAAGCTATTTTCAATCAGCGTACACAGGATCCTTTAGGAAACTTTTTATTAGTTTCTACTATAAGAGGATATCCCAATTCAATTGTCTCTGTCGCTATTAGCCCAGATGGAAAAACAATTGCGAGTAACAGCAATGACACTATTAAACTATTGAGTTTGGTAACAGGACAGGAAATCTATACTTTCAGCGGTCATACCAATATAGTTAATATTATAAGCTTCAGTCCAGATGGACAAATTCTAGTGAGTGGTAGTAAAGATAGAACGATAAAAATTTGGAATTTGGCAACTGGACAACAAATCCGTACTTTGGAGAGGCATACGAACTCAGTTCATACCCTTGCTTTTAGTCATGATGGCAGTATACTTGCTGATGGTAGCGATGACAACACAATTAAACTTTGGAACTTGGCAACAGGAGATGAAATACGCACACTTACAGGGCATTCTGACTGGGTTCGCTCTGTTGCCTTTAGTCCGAACAATTATACCCTTGCTAGTGGCAGTTTTGATAAAACCATTAAACTGTGGAACTTAGAAACAGGACAGCAAATCCATACACTGGAAGGTCATTCTGGCAAAGTGACCTCTGTTGCGTTTAGTCCCGATGGTAAAATCCTTGCCAGTGGTAGTTTTGATAAAACTATTAAACTATGGAGCTTGGTAACAGGACAGCAAATTCGTACACTGGAAGGTCATTCCGACGGGATTCAATCTCTCACGTTTAGTTCAGATGGAAAGACCCTTGTCAGTGGGGGTGACGATAAAACGATTAAGATTTGGCAAACATCTCTTTAAGTTTTTTTGATTTGAAGGTTTCTGTGTTGTCAAGGTACAGGAAATGCGCAAGAGTGTTATTATAGCGGTTCTCATCCGGATGAAGTACACATTCATCAGCTTCGAGAGTGCGGTTTTTTAACACTTTGATGTATTGCACCCAATTGAAAACCGCTATAGAAATCCGGAATGTTATCGCCTCAATCGGTAAGTAAGTATATTCCCACAAAAGCATGATGCTCTCTGTTCCATCAAAATAGCAATATGAGAGCAACACAACTATAGATTTTGCACGTGTTTTATGAACATGAGTGATTCAAAAGCTAAAGTTTTAGTAAGTGTGGCGATCGCCCTTTTAGGATTCGGTAGTGTTTGGTATTGGCGATCATCCCCTGCTGTTACCAGTGTATCTTCTGAACTCAGTCAACCTCAAACGACACCCTTAAACAATTTTTCTCAAGCTTTTACTCTTGCGGGACACTCAGACTCAATTTTAGCTGTTGCTATGAGCCCAGATGGACACACTCTTGCTAGTGTCAGTGGAGACAAGACTATCAAACTGTGGAATCTGGATACAGGAAAAGAAATCCGGACTCTCAAAGGGCATTCTGATTGGGTCAATTCAGTTACATTTAGTTCAGATGGTAAGACTCTTGTCAGTGCAAGTGCTGATAGAACTATCAAACTATGGAATCTGGATACAGGAAAAGAAATCCGCACCCTGAAAGGACACTTAGCTTCAGTCCAGTCTATCGCTATTAGCGCTGATGGTTCAACCCTTGCTAGTGGCAGTTGGGACCAGACTATTAAACTGTGGAAATTAGCTACGGGTAAAATCATCCGCACCCTCAAAGGTGATTGCGACGTAGTCAACACCGTTGCGTTTAGTCCAAATGGACAGATTCTTGCCAGTGGTAACTATTTTGACAACAGCATTAATATATGGAATGTCACAACAGGAAAGGAAATTGATACCCTTAGAGGGCACTCACAAGCTGTTTCTTCCCTCACCTTCAGCCCTGATGGTAAAATCCTCATAAGTGGCAGTTGGGATCAGACCATCAAAGTGTGGGACTTTGCTACAGAAACAGAAATCAACACCTTCACAGGACATACTAATAAGGTTTTGTCTATCGCTATCAGCCCTGATGGTCAAACCCTTGCCAGTAGTAGTTGGGACAAAACGATTAAACTTTGGAATTTGTCTGTGGGAAAGCAAATCGGTACCCTCACGGGACATACCAACAGGGTTTGGTCTATAGCATTTAGTCCAGATGGTAAAACCCTTGTTAGTGGCAGTTTTGACAAAACTATCAAGATTTGGCATGTTGCTTCAAGATGATGAATCATGAATCGTGAAGTGAAGTTTTGTATTATTCATCATTCAAGATTCATCATTCTTCTTAAAACATTGTCAGTCGGTATGTGCCACGTTCTTGTGCATTAGCTGAAATGACCACTATATAATAAGTGTCATCTGCAGGTAGCCTAGCGCGATCAATGAGCGCACTGTACTTACCATCTTTGTCACTATCTGAAGCAACGATTTGTCCCTTGGAATTTAGCAAGACGACATAAGGAGAAAACTGTTCAAAAATACTATCTACACGGATACTAACCAGTTGGTCTTTCTTACCTTGAAACTTGGAAACATTGTAAGGGCTTCCATTTTGTCTCAGGGTCGAGTTTTCTAGTGTTAATTCACTAGATTGATCCAAAGTGTAGCTGGCTCTGTCATTCCTGAGAGCTAGACTGTAGCGACCTTTCTCCTTTGAATTTTGACTAGTGACTGCAATTGTGTAGGTACCTTTTGCGGGTAATCTTACAAATATAAATGCATCCTTCACTCCTCGACTATCTACCGCTTCGCCAGTACCTCGTTTTACGAGAACTTGATTATTAGAGTCAAGTAAAAGCAAGAAAGGGTTTAGACTCAAATTGTTTGAACGACGTTGATCTGCACTCCCAGTGAGTCTAATTTGAATAAGTTGGTTTTCTCTGCCTTCAAACTGGTAGAAATGAAAATATCTACCTTGTGACTGATAGTCACCCGGAGCTAGAACACCGAATGCGAGATCTACAAAATTAATCTCTCTAAAAGTAGATGTTATGGAAGTAGAAATAGGTGAACCTCCGGTGACTGGCTGACGACCTCCTTGGGATGGAGGAGTAGAGAGACGAACCCCAGGTTTCGGTGCTGAGGTTGTACCAGTTGCTGTGGGTGTAGAAGAACTACCAGTCGCCGCAGGTTTCGGTGCTGAGGTTGTACCAGTTGCTGTGGGTGTAGTAGCAGGCGGTAAAGGTGACTCAATAGATTCTTTTCGTTGTTGAGATACAGACGGTTGAACCACAGGAATTTGCTCAATTCCTTTTTCTACTGCTTCTGGTTGTCTCTCATCTGGTGATTTTGCAATTATGAAATGTCTAGAGTGTAGCGGACTTGCCAAAACGCTAGTAGGCAGAGCATAACTCATTGTCAACAAACTACTACTCATACAACAAATTAAAACAAAGTCCAATCTATCCCTATAGTGTTTATGATTTTTTCTTGTCACAATTCACTCCTCATTGTCTCTTTATTAATACAATCTAATAGTAGATTTATTTATTTGAGTGGTGTACTCTGTTGTGCGTATCTGCTTTTTCTTCTCAAATAAAACTAAATAAACATTGGTTGGTCTGTATAAATTTTACTCAATGCCCAACAGAGATAACTGTTGATTTTCTTACCAGTCAATGAACTCTTATCACAATATTTTATATTTTGTATAATAAAAAATCTAAAACTTTTAAGACTCAATAACGAGGAATAATGTTCCTGAAATTGTTGAGGTTATGAAGAGGATGACTTCAACCTAGTACAAGAAGGCAGAGGGCAGCTATGCTGAAGGCAGAAGGTAAGAATCCTTCTACCGTAAGCTTTTTGTCAATTTTAAATGGTAGCTTTATTTCCGCGCCCGACGTACTAGAGTTGAAGACTTTTTCAAGAAGATGAATAAGAAATACTGTGTTGCTCGTTAAAATGACTACTTGTCTTTTGTACCCTCAGAATCGTTTGTCTTGTGATATGTAGACCAAGTGTAAGAATCCTGAGAATATGCAAATAAGGATGAAACATGTAAATGGTATAATTTATGCCCACAAAAAATGCCCACAAAAAATGCCCACAAGAACGTCTAAACATACCACTCAAGCAGAATGCCCTGAAATCACCTAGATTGTAAGATAGTGAGTTGACAACTAAGTCCTAGCGTTTACATAACGTCAGTAACCCAGGTCTAAAGACACTGGGCTTGTAAGAGCAATCAAAGCAAGCCGTACTGACCAGACCACCCTGAGGGTAGCCGAAGGGTAGCCGTTATTTGAGTCACGACACCTCGGAATGCGTAGCTAGTTAAGCGCTCTGTCGCTTGTGATTAAACAGTTCTAAGGTCACTGGAACAGTGTTACAAGCCTAACAAGCTCTGATAACAGGTCGAAGCTAACATCACCCCGCAAGGGAGGCACCGAAGCGTGCAAAACATTATGCGTACAGGGCGAAAAGTTTGAAACGGTAATTGTCCCGTTGAAAGTGCAACACAATAGTACACCGAATTAAGTAACCCCAAGGCGATAATGGTTTCAAAATACCCACGGCGACTAAAGTCGCAGTTCCTAAAAGGAACCGCTGCGCTACGTGCCGTTTCCCTCTCAGCTTTTCAAAGCTGAGTTTCCCACATCCCGCGAGGTCTTATGACAATCTTACTGAGTCATACAAGAGATAGCAGAAATATACGGCATCGCATAACCTTAAGATATACTCAAGCTGCAAATGGATTCCAAGTATGCTTTGCTGCCTGAATCCCGATTGTCCGAATCCTGTAAATCCAGATGGTAATCAACAATGTCAAAGTTGTGATACACCATTGATTCCTCTGTTGAGGGGTCGTTATCGTGTTATCAAGGTATTGTCTGATGAAGGGGGATTTAGCAGAACTTATCTCGCAGAGGATGTAGATAAGCTGAATGAATCTTGCGTTGTGAAGCAATTAGCACCTAAAGTCCAGGAAACTTCTGCTTTAAAGAAAGCAGTTGAGTTATTTAAAGAAGAAGCAAAACAATTACAGCAGTTGGGAGAACACCATCAAATTCCCACACTTCTGGCTTACTTTGAGCAAAATAATTACCTGTTTTTGGTGCAGCAATATATCAATGGGCAGAATTTACTACAAGAGTTGCGTGAACAGGGAATCTACAGCGAAAGCAAAATTCGAGAATTATTGCTGGATTTACTGCCTGTTCTTGAGTTTATCCACAAACGTGGAGTGATTCATCGAGATATTAAGCCGCAAAATATTATCCGCCGTGATAGTGACGGGCGATTAGTGCTGATTGATTTTGGAGCCTCAAAGCAGCTCAGTGCAACTGTGCAAACTCAAATCGGTACGACCATTGGTTCACACGGTTATACCCCAATTGAACAGATGCAAGATGGAAAGACTTACCCAACTAGTGATTTATTTAGCTTAGGTGTAACTTGTTTTCATTTGTTGAGTGGGATTTCTCCATCTAAATTATGGATGCAGAATGGCTATAGCTGGGTGACTCATTGGCGGCGATATTTAAAGAATTCAATAAATAATCCCATAAATAATCTAAATTATCAGGGTATAGCAATCTCACACCATCCAAAATTGGGTAAAATCTTAGATAAGCTTTTAAAAATTGATATCCAACAGCGTTATCAGTCAGCTGATGAAGTTCTCAAGGACTTATTGCGTCTGTCGCCACAACCAATATCCTCAACCTTACTTTCTGCTACTCCAACATCTCAGGTATCAGGATCATTACCACTAGATAGTCGGCTGAAGAAACATCTGTTAGCCGGCGCTGGAATTGTGCTGTTGGGATTGGGAGGAGTTTGGTATTCATACTCTTACCCACTAACAATCACTAAGCCTTCCAACCCCAGTCAGCCTATAAACGTAACCTCACAACATTCTGATTCACCCAACACCTTAAAGGGACATTCCAGCGATGTGAATTCCGTCGCCTTCTCTGTTGATGGCAAAACTCTTGCTAGTGGTAGTGATGATAACACAATCAAAATATGGAGTTTGGCGAACCAACAACAAATTCGTACTTTCAAGGGACACTCAAAATGGGTTTGGACTGTCGCCTTCTCTCCAAACGGCAAAACTGTTGCTAGTGGTAGCGCAGACAAAACTATTAGACTGTGGAATCTCGAAACAGGACAAGAAATTGGCACTTTAAAAGGGCATACTGATGGAGTCTCTTCTATCGTCTTTAGCCCAGATGGCAAAACTCTTGTCAGTGGAAGTTTGGATAAGACTATTAAACTTTGGAATCTGGAAACCGGTCAAGAAATTTATACTTTCAAGGAACATTCTAAAGCAGTTGCATCCGTCGCCTTTAGTCCAGATGGTACGACTCTTGCTAGTGGAAGTTGGGATAAGACTATTAAACTTTGGAACCTCGCAACCCAAAAACAAATTCGTACCTTTAAAGGACATTCTGACATAGTTCTTTGCGTCGCCTTCGCTCCTGATAACGTCACTGTCGCCAGTAGTAGTAAGGACAACACCATTAAACTGTGGAATTTGGTGACAGGAGAGGCGACTCAGACACTGAAGGCGCATTCCGACAAAGTTGGTTCTGTCGCATTTGTACCAAGCACAGGTAGCGATAACACTTCCAGTGGAGTCATTCTTGTCAGTGGTAGCAATGACAACACAATTAAACTTTGGGATCCGGAAACAGGACGGGAAGTTCGCACCTTAAAGAGGGATTCAGGCTATATTTACTCTGTTGCCATCAGTCCAGATGGAAAGGCGATCGCCAGTGGTGGTAGTGCCGATAATATCATTAAGATTTGGCGAGTCCCTCGTTAATGATGTGTCAGAGGTTACGCGCAAATCAATCGAATTGTTGCAGAAATTCTTCCATGCCACCACTAAGCCAGCACTCTAAAATAGGAGTTATTATTAGAAATTTGACAATTTTCACCCGGAAGAATTTTGAATGTAATATCATAGATGGCAGCACAGTCACGCTTGCCAGACGATGCTCTGCTGCCTAAATCCCGATTGCCCAAGTCCTCTCAATCCTGATAGGATAACGAATTGCCAAAGTTGCGGGGCACCACTGATACCACTTTTGAGAGGTCACTATCGTATCATTCAGGTGCTTTCAGATGAAGGTGGATTTGGTAGAACCTACTTGGCAGAAGATGTAGATAAACTCAATGAACCCTGCGTTGTCAAACAACTAGCACCCAAAGTCCAAGGAACATGGGCTTTGAAGAAGGCGGTTGAGTCATTCCAACACGAGGCTCAACGATTGCAAGAACTAGGAAAAAATTCGCAGATTCCTACGTTGCTGGCTTACTTTGAGGAAGATTACTATCTGTATTTAGTGCAAGAGTTTATTGATGGGCAGACTTTGCTCAAAGAGTTGCGACAACGGGGAACATATAACGAAACAGAAATTCGGCAAGTTTTGCTCGATTTGCTATCCGTTCTCAAGTTTATTCATGAGCGTGGGGTCATTCATCGGGATATAAAGCCACAAAATATTATGCGGAGATTTTCTCAACCTCATTTAACAAGGGAGGTCAAGGAGGAGCTCGTACTTATTGATTTTGGTGCCTCGAAGCAGCTAAGCGCAACAGTGTGGACGAAACCTGGGACGACTATTGGTACACGTGGGTATAGCCCCCTAGAACAATTACAGGATGGTGAGGCTCATCCGGCAAGTGATTTATTTAGCCTTGGAGCTACATGCTTTCACTTGATGTCAGGTGTTTCACCTGGTAATCTTTGGGCAGAAAACGGCTATAGCTGGGTTGCTTCTTGGCAGCAATATTTGAGACGTCCAATCAGTAAAGATTTAGCTGAGATTTTTGAGAAACTTCTAAAAAAAGACATTCATGAGCGTTATCAGTCAGCGGATGAAGTCATCAAAGACTTGGTATATCAGTCACCATCCCCGCAGCCACCCATACAGAGAAACAAACTTTTAGCAGGTGTTGCCATTGTGTTGTTGGCATTTGGAGGAGTTTGGTATATGTACGGTTTCCAACCTCTAAATCTCATCGCGGAAAACAATTTCCTCATGAAAACCCTCAGTGGACATTCCAATGTGGTGACTTCTGTTGCTGTCAGTTCCGCTTCCAATCGCCTCACCCTTGCAAGTGGCAGTTTTGACACAACGCTCAAACTGTGGAATTTGTCAACTGGAAAGGAAATCATCACAATCGAAGGGAATGCTGGTTCAGTTTATTCTGTCGCTACCAGTCCGGATGGTCGTACTGTCGCTAGTGCCAACGGTAACAACACAATTAAACTATGGAATCTATCAACCGGACAGGAAATTCATACTCTCTATGGTCATTCTAGCTCGGTTGAATCCGTTGCTATTAGTCCAGATAGCAAGATGCTTGCAAGTGCTAGTTTTGACGGTAGTATCAAACTATGGGAACTGCCATCAGGAAATGAAATCGCTACCCTAAAGAAACATTCCAGTCCAGTAAAATCTCTCGCCTTTGGTCCTAATGGACAAACTCTTGCTAGTGGTAGTGAGGATAAGACCATCAAACTATGGAATTTAAAAAACAAGCAGGTTATTAGAGTTTTCAAGGGACATTCCCAACCGATTAGATCTGTCGCGATCAGTCCGATCCTTTCTGACTCGCCCCTGAGCAAGGGAGGACTGGGGGGAATTCTTGCCAGTAGCAGTGCTGACGACACTATCAAACTCTGGAATATAGCAACCGGACAGGAAATCTATACCTTCGTTGGGCATTCTTACTCCGTGAATTCTGTTGCTTTTACCTCAGATGGCAAAATCCTTGCCAGTGGTAGTAGCGACCACACCATCAAACTGTGGGATGTGACAACTAAAAGGGAAATTCGTACCCTCAAGGGTCATTCTAAAGAGGTCACTTCCCTTGCTTTTAGTCCCAATGGCAACACTCTTGTCAGTGGTTGTGCTGATGGGACTATTAATATTTGGCGGGTGGTTCGGTGAGTCGTTCACTAAAACAATTTCCGGCTTTCCAATTGTGTAAACAAAACGAGAACAATGACCATTAAAGAACAGATTACCCAAGAACTAGAAAAATTACCTGAACCCCTATTGCAGGAAATTTTAGACTTTGTTCAGTTTTTGCAAGTCAAACACCAACAAATCGGCATATTTGCAAATAACCAACCTGATCAACCACTTATAGCAGAGCATACTTTAACAGGTTCAACTGCCCAAGATTTATTGGAATTTGTGGGAAGTTGGGAAGGTTCGGATATTAGAGAGTGTCTGCAACTAGTTCATTCTAGTCGTATGCCACTAGAATTTTAATCATGTATCTACTTGATACTAATCACTGTTCCTTCTTAATGGAAGGTGTACCTAGCGTCGCAAATCACTTGCGTTCGCTTGGTCAAGTACAATTGGCAACCAGTGTCATTGTTGCTGGAGAGTTGCGCTTTATGGCGCAAAATTCGCAACAAAAAGCTGCTAATTTCATAAAAATAAATGTGTTTCTGCGACGAATTAACCTATATGGAATTGACAAAGAAACAACAGAATTTTACGGTGATTTTAAATCAGAAATTATCAAGCAATTCGGTCCGAAAGAAAAAAGTCAACGTAAAACAACTAAATTAAATACCATTGGCATTAGTGAAAATGACCTCTGGATAGCTGCGACAGCTTTACGTCACTCATTGATTGTCGTTTCATGTGATAGTGACTTTGAACGAATGCGACAAGTACGAGAATTTCCTTTGGAAAGTTGGGTTTAAATAAAGTAAACCTAAAATTGTAGAGTGCGTTAAAGCAACTCATAATATCAAATCCGTTTGTAATAGACCTCTTGCAAAAGTCCAAAAGTTGGGGATGTCATTCTGGAGCGCGCAGCGTGCCCGCAGGGCAGCGAAACGTAGTGCAGTGTTAGCGTTTGCGTCCCGCAGCGCGTTCGCGAGTGCGACGAGTGCGCCCCCTATGCCTAGCTCCTAAGGGAGCGGCTTCGCCAACGGCACGGCTGAGCGCAGAGCGCACGCCAAGGGCGAACGCCTATCGGGGCTAGCGTGTCCGTTAGCGTAGCGGGCAAGGGAGGGCATAGGACATAGAATCTCGCGAGATGTTTCGCTCCGCTCAACATGACATTTTAAGTATTTATGCAATCTTGTCTAATGGCTATGGCTACGCCACGGCTAGCACCGAACGCCACGCTACGCGAACGGAATTATTTCTCCTTCCTCTCTGGTGTGTCCTGGAGCGCCTGGAGCGGTTTTTTAATCATTCAAATGCTACCGGATTTGATATTATTCTTTTATCTCATCATATCACTCCGATGCTACCGGATTTGATATACAGCGCTTTTCATCCGGGTGAAGTACAGATTTATCTGCTATAGGCTGCGTCCGTCTGCGGTTTCTTAACTCTTTAATGTACCTCACACAATTGAAATCCGCTGTAAGCATTAAGTGCAAGTTGACTCCAGAATTGGTATGAATTCTTTACTCTTCAGAGATGTGGCTCAATTAAGACATCTTTAATAGTGTCCAATAATTTCTTAATGGTGTAGGGCTTCGATAAAAATGCTTGCACGCCAATATTATTAGCTTCTAAAAACTTGTGGTTGGATGTGAGTCCGCTGATGACAATCGTTCTGACAGAGGGATTCATTTGTTGCAGAACGCGAATAGCGTTTAAGCCATTTATGGACGGCATCTGTATATCCATCAGCACTAGGCTGATTTCATCTTTGTGTTGGGCGTAGAGTGAGAACGCCTCAATACTATCACTGGCAATCAGGACTCTGTAGTTGAACTCTTCTAGTGAGGTTTTGGCAATATCTCGAACAAATGCTTCGTCATCCACAACCAAAATTAATTCGCCGTTCCCTAAGACCATCTTTTCGTCATCAGCTTCCTGTGTTGCTGATGTGTTAATGGCGCTCAAGTACACTTTAAATTGGCTGCCCTCTCCCACCTCGCTAGAAATGCTTATAAAAGCATCGTGGTTTTTGATGATACCAAGAACAGTTGAAAGCCCTAATCCAGTGCCTTTGCCCGGTTCTTTGGTTGTGAAAAAAGGTTCAAAAATTCGCTCCTTAACCTCTTGTGGCATACCACATCCTGTATCCGATACAGTTATAACCACGTAGTCACCAGCTTTTGCCCCCAGATTCATCCTGGCATAGTTTTCATCAACAAATAGATTTTCGGCACAAAGATTTAAAGTGCCCCCATCAGGCATAGCATCACGAGCATTGATACACAGGTTTATCAACACCTGATGTATTTGCGTAGGATCTGCCGAGACTGTCCAAAGTCTTGGCGTTGTTATATTAATGCAAATTTCAATTGATTTGGGAAATGTACTTTTGACAACCCGCCCAACTTCCTCTAACAGGTGTCTTGGTTGTAGAGGAACGCGCTTGCTTTCTGCTCCCCGTGCAAACGACAGAATTTGCTTGACTAGTTCGGCACCTCGTTTAGAACTGTCTTTCAGGATTTTCAGTAATTGCTGATTTTGCTCATCAAGATTGGGAAGTTTAAGTAGCAGCAGTTGAGCGACTGACAAAATGGGCGTCAGTATGTTATTTAAGTCATGAGCAATACCGATTGCCAGGGTACCCAAGCTTTCTAGCCGTTGTATCCGATAAAACTGTTGCTCCAGTTGTTTTTTCTCGGTGATGTCAGTATTAACAACGAGGACGGATTTTGGTTTTCCCGCTTCATCGCGCATGAGCGTCCAGCTGGTTTGAACGATGATTTTTTGTCCAGATTTGGTGATTTTATCTAGCTCACCCTGCCATTCTCCTTGCTCAACAACAATTCTGCAAGCTTCTTTCACAGATGGTGGTACTTGCTTGTACAAAAACTCGCGACAATTTCTACCAAGAACTTCTGCTGCCTGCCAGGCGTACATACGCTCAGCGCCACGGTTCCAATATAAGATACGATGTTCTAAATCACGGACAAAAATGGCATCGGTAGCGACATCAAGCAGGGCAGCCTGTTCGCGGACTTTCTCTTGCGCTTGCTTGCCATCGCTGATGTCAAACATCATCCCTAACATCCGCACTGCTTGACCTGATTCGTCGTAGAGTCCTCGACCCCAAGCCATCAGCCAGTGATGGCTATCATCAGAATGAATAACGCGGTATTCAGCTTCGTACTCACTCTGGGTATCAAGAGCATGCTTAACTGCCCGCTCAACTCGGTCAATGTCTTCAGGATGGACGCGATCGCGCCACCCCTGATAGCTAGGCTTAACCTCATTCGGTTTCAGACCCAGCAAGTAGTAATGGTTGTCGTTCCAGATAACTTTATCTGTAATAATATCCCAGTCCCAAAAAGCCGTGTGAGTCAGGTCCTGAACAAGCCTGCGCTGCTCCTCGCTTCTGCGTAGCGCCTCTTCTATCTGTTTGCGTTCGCTGATGTTTTGTCCAATGCCAATATAACTGCCATCTGAGAGGCGGACATCAGCCCAGGTGGTATCGAGGACTGTACCGTCCCGTATGCGAGTCTTAAAGTCACCCCATCGCCGATCCGCAGTCGCTATGAAGTCCAGAACGTACTGGCGATAGTCCGGATCGGGATAGAATTCTACCAACAGGTCGCGCCCTTGGATATCTTCCATACGCCAACCAAGAACCGTTTCCCACTCTCGGTTTACCCATTTGATCTGCCCATTGGGGTCAAAGAGCATCAGCATCACAGGGACATGATCGAAAATAGTCTGGAGCAGTTCATTTTTCTGTTGCAGAAGCGTATTGGTTCGGGAAAGTTCAGCAGTTCGTTCTTCAACTCGTTTTTCTAATTCATTATGCGCAGCCTGCAACCTTTGTTCCATCCGCTTGCGAATGGTAATGTCGCGGACTAGCCAGCGCCAGCCCACTTGCTGGTTCTTGTGGTCATACATACTGCTCACGGCGAGTATAGCGGGGAAAGGTTCTTCTGAGCTTGGCTTGAGGTTAACTTCCCAGTATTGCATCTCCTGCAAGTGCGCGAATCGAGTCCGAAAAGCCCTACGTTCTTGCTCAGCAATAAAGATGAACAGTGGTTTGCCAATCAAATATTGCTGTTGTATGGAGAGCAAGGTGGCTGCTGCATGGTTTGCCTCTTGGATATTTCCCTTAGTATCAGTTACTAAGTATCCATCCGGAGCGAACTCGAACAAATCCTGGTAACGCTGGCGCTCCAATTCTATTGTTTGACGACTTGTAGCCAGTTCTTCATTCTGCTGGCGCAGTTCTTCTTCAGTGACTTGTAGTTCTTCTAGAGTTATTTGCAATTTCTCATTGGCTTGCTGGAGTTCGGTGGTTCGCTCTTGCACTCGTCTTTCTAACTCCAAGTGAGCTTGTTGCAGTGCTTCTTGGGCTTGCTTGCAAGCAGTGATATCTTGGATAACAGAAATAAAATATTTTGGTTCACCAGATGAAAAGCGAACTAGAGAGACGGTCAAATCAATCCAAACATGGGTCTTGTCTTTACGAATGTAACGTTTCTCCATCGAGTACGTTTGGATCTCACCAGCTAACATCTGACGAACGTACTCCAAATCGCGATTTAGGTCATCGGGATGTGTTATGTCTTGGAAGGTTAGCGAATTCAGTTCCTCGCTAGTATAACCCACAATGTCGCAAAGTTTCTGGTTCACCAGCAACCATTGTCCATCTGGTCCTACGTGAGCGATACCAACGGCTGCTTGGTTGAATGTAGCCTGAAAACGTTGTTCGCTCTCTTCTAGCTGTTTACTCAGGAGAGTTTTTTCTAAAACGTTTTGAATAGCAAGATGGAGACTCACTGGTGTTGTATTTTTTTTTACTAAATAGTCAGCAGCACCACTTTTCATCGCTTGTACTGCTATTTGTTCATTTCCCCGATTTGTTAGTATGATGACTGGAATGTTTGTTTGACTAAACTGAGTCTTCAAATTGTCTAAAAACTCCAGCCCATCCATATCTGGCAGCAGATAATCCATGACAATCACGTCCGGAAATTGCTGTCGGCACAATAATAGCGCTTGTTCCCCAGTCTCTGCTTCTAAAATATTGTAGGTGTGTTGCTTATCCTGCAGCAGGTAGCGGCGGTAGGTTTTTCGGTCTTCCAAGTAATCATCAACAAGTAGAACTTTCAGTGTCACTATAGTCACTTTCCTCCTCCTCGGTATTTACCAAGAAAACTAAGAAAATAAACAAGCGATGGAGGATAGCTTGGCAAGCATAAAAGTAGGAGTTGAAATCTTCCTGCAGACTTTTAGTCTTTTGTAAGACTTTAATGAATTTAATTTACAATGCTTTGGCTTTCTCCAAACCACCCTGAATGAGTATGCGAATCTTCTGAGCTAATGATAGTTACATAACATCAGAATCTATCGTTTAAGTATGCTTGTTTAATTTATTCTTTGAAAACTCCAGTATTTACTGAAAGTTTGCTTTGCTACAGCATATTCTTTCTAGCTTTTTATACATTATCCGGACAATTATACCTTAAGCTCACATACTTCAATATAATTTATACTAAATCCGCTTTTCTAACCGTATCGGCTCCGCTCCAGCGGCTATTCTGGTCTAATTTTTCAGATTAAGATGTGAAAAACCTTCCTTATTGTAAGCTTCAGCAAGATCCGGCTTCAGGCGCATTGCTTGCTTGAAATCTTCCCTCGCTCCTTTGTCGTCTTTCTTGTGCAAACGTGCAAAACCCCGGTTGTTGTAAGCTAAGGCAAGATCCGGCTTCAGGCGAATCGCTTCTGTAAAATCGGCGATCGCCTTTTCATAATCTTTCTGAGTATTCTCAGTATTCTGTAGAGACTCTGGATGAATATATAACACGCTCGGAATGTTGGAGTTGAAGCGAATAGATTGATGTACAGGGGCGATCGCCTCTGTCAAACCTTCTTCTTGTACACGCACTAAACCCCGGTTGTTATAAGCTAAAGCAAAATCTGGTTTGAGGCGAATTGCTTCGTTGTAATCTGCAATAGCCCCTTGATAGTCTTTCTGTTCTTGGCGGGCGTTACCCCGGAACGCATAGTATAAATATGCCAGTTGAGGAAAAAGACTGATGGCTTTGTTGTAATCTTCAATTGCTCCCTTATTGTCTTTCAGGAGAAATCGAGCATCCCCTCGCTCACTGTAGAACCAGGCATTATCAGGCTGGAGGCGTAAAGCTGTATCGAAATCTTCTGTAAATCCCTGTCGAGAACCCATTATAGCCTGGACAGTCCCTCGACCCACGTAAGCAGAGGCATAGTTAGGTTCTAGATGTATCCCTTCGGTATAGTTTTCAATCGCTGTTTTATAGTCTTTCTGGGCAGTTCGGACATCGCCCAGCTTTTTGTAGTAAATATAAGCTGATTCAGGAGCGAAGCGAATTGCTGCGGTGTAATCTTCAATTGCTCCTTTGTCATCTTGCAGAATAGAACGAGCAGTACCTCGCTTATTATAAATAGTAGTCGAGTCAGGTTCAAGACGTAGAGCTTTGTCGAAATCTTCTATGAATGCCTTTCGGTTTCCCATCATAGCGTAGACAATTCCCCGGTCAACGTAGGTATAAGCATTGTCTGGCTCAAGGGTGATAGCTTTATTTAAATCTTCAAGTGCTCCCTGATAATTTTCTTCATGAGATCTGGCGACACCTCGACGTCGATATGCAAAGGGATTGTTCGGTTGAAGGCGCAAAGCTTCGTTGAAATCTTTAATAGCTTCAGTGATGTCTCCCATATTGGTACGGGTTTCACCTCGAAGAATGTACTGCAAAGGCTGGGGGTTGATTTTAATTGCTTGGTCGCAAGCCTTAATCGCTTTTGAGTAATTCCCTAATTCACCCAAGACATTACATAATCCTCGATAAGCCATAAACTCATCTGGCTTTAGTGAAATCACCTTTTCCAGAGCTTGGCGTGCTTCGTCGTATCGATTCAAGGCGAAAAGTGTATCGCCAAGCTCACGCCAAGCTGGATCGTATGTTGCACGGTATGTTGTTGCTCTCTTGAAAGATTCTAATGCTTCTTTATATTTTTGCTGTAGACGTTGTGCCCGTCCGCGTGCATACCAGGCTTGATACAAGTCTGGCTTGACTTTAATGGCTTTATTGAAAGCATCTACTGCTTTTTCATATTTCTGCGATCGCAATAGTTTATTACCATAATTGAGCCACTCAAATTCATCAGAGTTATCTCCTGGTGGTGCTAAATTGAGAGCAGAGGTAATAATTGCGTCTTGCTGTGGAGCACTCAATCGTGGTGGCAAGGTCGTATGTTTTTTAAAGTTCAATCCCAACTTTTCCTGCTCTACCAGTGCCAAAAAAGTACGAATAGGCACACCTAAGCTGTAACCAAGTTGGATTTCGCGTTCCTCACCAGTTTTCTGTTTAATTAAAGTTGGTTCTCCTTCCGCTGCTGTATGAATTCCAAGGACTCGACCCAAGCTATCTAACACTGGACTACCACTCATCCCTTTGTCAGTAGAATTGGTATAAACCAGTTCATAACCAAAAGCAAAAGAACGAGAATCCTTGGCACGCTCAATTCCTCCTCCGTAGAGCAATCCAGCACTAAATTGACGGTTTAGTTGTGTGGTAGCATCTTGTGATGCCGTCATCCCAGACACAAAAACTATTCTGTCTTCATTTTCTAAGTCATAATCTGCTAGGGTAGCCACTTGGTAACTTTGGTTGCTGGTAAACTGCAACAGTGCTAAGTCTGTCCCTTCCCAGGTTTTAATTGTGCTTGTGTTTACTGAATACTGTTGACCATCTGGGGTAACAATTTTCAAGTCCTTCTTACGTCGCGCCACATGACCAGCGGTGAGGACGTAATATGTGTTACCTTGCTTAGCAACCAGCGCCCCCGAACCATGACTGCTTTCCCAAGTAATTAACACCGTAACTTCTTTAGCAATTTTGTCTACCAGACTTGCCACCAAAGGCGTAGAATTAGGTGTTGTTTTTGTAACCGTATTTCTTGCTTGCGGAATCTCTGGCGGAATAATTGGGGGATCGAACTGGGCTAATGTCTCAATGGGAACTCCCCAACTGGATCGTTTCATTCGCTCGCGTAACGCATCATTCGGCTGAGAACCATCCTCATACACATAGGGATCACCCCACAAGGGTTGAGCATGAATACCATTGATACCAATGACCTTACCTTCACGATTTAGCACTGGTCCACCGCTCATGCCCTTTTCTATTTCGTTGGTGTATCCAATTCGGTATCCCCCCTTCAAAGAGCGTTCTAGCAATAGGGAAACACGTCCAAATCTTGTCATCAGCTGCCTTGATCCAGATGAATCATCCTCAAAGGGAAACCCCGCAGCAGACACTTCATCACCTTCTTTTAAGGTTGATGAATTTCCCAGAGAGCCTACGGCATAGTTAGCAGTAGCACGAAACTGTAATAGAACCAAATCTTTGTTATCATAATTAACATCTTTCACCAACTCCGCTGGATAATTTTGACCATCGGGTGTATAGATCAGATGTGGTTTGCCTAGTTCCAAAACGTGTTGACTGGTCAGAACTGTATACAACTGACCTTCCTTCTGAATCAAGATCCCGGAACCGCCCTTTTCTCCAGAGATAATTTTGACAGTAATAGACACCGCCAGCTTCTGCAATTGCTCTTGGGACAACTGGGAAGCTTGCTGTTGAGCAAAAAGTCTGGCAGTAGAAAGACTCAGAGGGAGACTTTGTACTGGTAGCATCCATAACGTGCCTATCCAGATGACCAAAGCCAGTAACCGACAATTCATTTGCTCGTGTCCCATTAATGTCAGTTTATTTATAGGGAAATAGGTTCAGAAGAACTGAGTTGTCAGAACGGACTGCGGAGCGCTCCGCGCTCCAGAACGGACTGCGTCCGGCTACGCGCTCCAGAATAGATCCCCTATCTCCCTATGGCGAACGACTCAAGTTTGATGTATTGAAACCAGGATACCTTACTGAGCGTCAGCAGGTTCTTCCCTTAATAACTGATTCATATCAATGTAAACTTGAGCAGAGTCATCATCCGATTGAACAATAGGACCGCTAGCTGTGTAACCCATTTGTCTGAGATTTTCAATCACTTGGCTAGCGTCATCATCTGCTCTCAGTGTCAGTAGCAATTGGCTACAAGTCCCACCGTATCGACTGGCAGCGCACAAAACCTTTTGACCATTGATTGTTCCAGTTGTGAGATAATTCAGTACACCCTCAACAGAGGCACTTTGAAATCTAGCAGAAACAGCTTCACACCGTGCTCTGGGGGAAAATTTGCTACTCCAATTTCTCTGCCAACTAATGACTGGAATTTTTCTCCCGGCTGCGTTGCGAGCGTATGTTGTTGGTATGCCGTCCCTATTCATACCACAAAAGTATTGTGTAGTTGTTTGAGCATAGCTAGAGTGACTCATAGTAGCAATGCTGCCAAGTGCGATCGCACCAGCAGCTAGCATATTTGCAAATAATTTAGCTTTCATGGTAATGCTCTTGTTCCTAACAACTAAGAAGTGATATTAACTACATCGTTGAAGTCAATCAATCCTGAGCTTCAAAAGGAAATGAAAAAATATTGTTAGTTTAGTATTAATTACAGCACTTTTATTGTATTCTCTAATTCTATAAATCTTCCAAAAATTTTCAAAGATATTTTCTTTTCTTTAAATTAGTCAATAAATATACAAGTATTTCTTTCCAACCAATACACATGTTTATCTGCCGGTATAGTCAGGTCGAGGTCCTTGAGAGGATGTTTGAAAAGTTCACAAAGGTATAAATTTTGTCATACTTACCTCTATATTCTGTCTACCCCAACCAAATACTGTTTCTGCCAGACTTGCGCTACCTCTATCGGTAAATTCTTTCTTAGAAAGCACCTAAGTTATTTCTGCGCGCTGTCTAACTTAGACAAAGTTCATTGACAAGCTTAATGTAGTGATGGTTCAATAATACTGAAGCTGGATAAGCAAAACACTGGGTACTGTAGCACACATACTATTTTTCCATTCAAAGAAAAAAGTTGCAAGAGGCAGACCCAATAGTGAGTACTTAATTACTAAAACCCGGCTAGTGTAGTTACCTACAAAAAGTCATCCTGAGTGAGGACATTGAAAGCTAACGAAATACTTCGTTAAGTTTCTATGTCGGCATAATTTTAATATTTAGCACAGTTGATTTGAGACAAAGCCTTACTGTCACCAGAACAAAACCACCAACATTTAAGTTTGTGGCTGATGATTCACAGGCTTAGCTCTAGTGGTCTTCAACTCTTAATAAGGATTGTGCCATTTCATAGTAACTTCAACCACGCAAGGCTAAATTTACCATTTCTTCATAAAAGTTGCAAGCTTTTGAGTTGATATCGGTTAATTTTGTCTGGCATCTGGCGAAAGTTCAAAAATGGCATGAAGTCATTAGCTAAACATGATTTGCAGTTTTTCTGTTTGCTTGAACATACTTGCGTTCGAGCTTATGGGGTATTGATACTATCGCAGACTTTTCTGTAAATGATGCTTCTGAATTCGGCAACAGTTGCAGGGCGAACTCTTCTGTTCTTGGTTAAAAGAGCAACTGCAACAACAAGCTTCCAAACAACAACTCGTGGAAGAAAAAACCCAGCTTAAATCCTTAAGCTTCAAACCAATGAGATGTTTATCAGGTACATAACATGCCAGCTCAAAACTTTAGCGAACAACTCCTAGTAGGAAACAATTTTAATGGTCAAGACCTGAATGGCTCAACTTTTTTCAAAGCCAGCCTCACAAATGTCCAACTCGTCGGCACACTTCTGAGAAATACCAACTTTGAAGAAGCAAAGCTATTTAATGTTGATGCATCAAATGCCATCTTTGCCCCTAATAGCAGCTTCGGGGCAGCTAATTTGTACAAGGCGACATTGGAGAATGTCAATCTCAGTGGCGCAAACCTAACCCAGGCTAATCTGTCGCTGATCAGCACGAAAGATATTAACCTGTCAAATGCCAACCTGACTGATGCCAATCTGCGGGAAGCCAATCTTAGCGGGGAACAATCCGAGCGACCCAACCTGGCTGGAGCAAACTTCACCGGAGCTGATTTATTTAAGGCTAAGCTGAAAGCTGCCGACTTAACAGGTGCGACACTAGTAAATGCCAGCTTGGAAGAAGCTGACCTGGAAGGAACCCTCTTAATCAACGTCGATGCAACGGGTGCTATCTTCACTGAGAGTAACTTTACAGATGCGACCCTGCAAAACTCTATCTTTGACCTAGCTAATTTGAGTGGGGTTAATCTGACTGATTCAACTCCAGCAGATCCAACACAGCCGAGCAATCTTCGTTTTCGTGGCGCTAATCTGAGCAACTTTGAAACAGAAGATATCGTTTTCACAAGTGCTGATTTTAGTCCCTTTGTAGATGGCAATGGCAACGTTACAGTAACGAATCTTAGTGGGGCCAAATTTGCTGATACTAATTTGAGTGGATCTAACTTCACTCAAGTCAAAGCCGAAGACATCTTTTTAGATGATACCAGTCTGAGTAATGCTTCCTTTGTAGGTGCTGACTTGAGCAGAGCCTATCTTGGCCGCGCTGACTTGACAGGCGCAAACATGACTGGAGGCGTTGAACTCGACAATGCCTTTTTGGAATTTGCCAACCTGACAGGTGCAAACCTGACGGGCGCTAACCTGACAGAGGCTTCATTAAAGGGTGCTAACCTCACTGGTACTAACCTCACTAGTGTTAATCTGACCGGAGGCGACCTGACAGAGGCTGTGGCAAATAATGCCAATTTCAGCAATGCCGACTTGACCAATGCCATCTTCTCCAAAGGCGACTTCACCAACGCCAGCTTTATCGGGGCGACCCTCACGGGTGCTGTTGCGGTAGATACCATTGGTCTAACCCTTGGAGATGCAGGAAACAACACTCTCAACGGGACAAGCATCAACGAGAATCTCTTTGGAAATGCTGGCAATGATACCGTCAATGGTGGCGGTGGTAATGATTATCTTGATGGCGGTGCTGGTAATGATAATCTTAATGGTGATGCCGGTAACGACACCCTCAGTGGTGGTGACGGCGCTGACAACCTCAATGGCGGTGACGGCAATGATAACATCTTTGGAAACGCTGGCAATGACACCCTCAGTGGTGGTGCTGGTACCGATACTCTAACTGGCGGTAACGGCAATGATAGCCTCAATGGTGGGGGTGGTGCTGACATCTTGAACGGAGGTTTAGGTCTCGACACCCTGATTGGTGCTGGAGGAAATGACACTATTAATTTAGAGGTTGATGGTGCCAAAGATACCATTCGCTATAACAGTGGCAATGGTAGTGATACAATCAACCAATTCTTAACTGGGACAGGGGGTGATGTTCTTGTGTTCAATGGCATTAGTGCGATCGATATCGTTCAAGTCGGTAGTAACACACAATTCCGCTTAGGAGACGGTACTGCTAACAACGACGGCTTTGGCACAGGTAACTTGTTACTCACCCTTGTTGATACCTCCTTTACTCAAGCAAACATCAGCACCAACATTAGTGGTACTAACATTCCTACCTTCCAGTTCTCGTAAAGGGGCTTCTGTCGGAACCAGCTAATGTGAGCCGACCTTCGCAGGTCACCTGAGAGCTTGCGCCAGCTTCAAAAACCGGGTTTCTTGACGAAAAATCAAGGTTTCTAGATTGTATGAGTTGCAAGAAACCCGGTTTTTTTGGTCTTGTTACTGTCCGTTTGCTCCTAGTTGAAGCGCTTGCTCAATTTGAAGAAAACTCTTCTTTTATAAGGATTTCAGAGTGTGTCAGTCATTTGGAATCTCCTTTACTTGTGAGCGATCGCCCTTTTTCATGAAACCACCAAAATGCTTTTCTCAGGGTTTGTGGCATTATTTACAACTTATAGGTATATTGACAAACACACCATAATATGAATTGAACCAATATCCGGCCTCTCTGTTTGTGTCGCCGAAGCAGTGCTGTGCGAGGAAACCCCGCACAGCGCTGCTGTCCAGTCTTCCAGTCTGTTAATAATAAATAATAATCACTATGAAAGAGAGAAAAATGCTGCCGTATGTAGCAATTTCATCCCCCTTTTGGAATAAATTACAATTGTGTAGTAAATTTAATAAGTATGGTTTAATCCTTGGATATTTGATTGAGCAAAGTCTCGGTTGTGTGTAGCGCAACCGCTAATATCTCAGCGCAACCGCTAATGTCTCATGAGCGCTAATATCTCATGGGCGCTAATGTCTCATGAGCGCTAATATCTCATGGGTGCTAATGTCTCATGGGCGATCGCCCAAAGGGGAGACCTCTCTGGCGTATCGCACTCAATAGCCAAGAAGAAAAAACCCAGCTTAAATCCTTAAGCTTCAAGCCAAGATGTTTATCAGGTGTATAACATGCCACAAGATTACAGCAACCGAACCCTAACGGGCGTAGATTTGAGCGGTCAAGACCTGACTGATGCTAATTTTTTCAAATCTATTTTGGTATCTGCTCCAGGTCCAGATGGAGTGGAAGGGACAACAGATGACATCCCGACAAAACTTATCAACACCATTTTGTCGGGAGCAAATTTTCAAGAATCATCTCTGAGCAATGTAAACGCCTCTAATGCAAATTTCAGTTCATCTGCGACAGGAGCCACCGACTTTTCCCTAGCCGTACTCAATAACGTCAACCTCAGTGATGCAAACCTGACAGATGCTATTTTATTCAAAGCTACTGTCAGAGGTAGCAATCTCGAAAATGCCACCTTAGTCAATGCAAATTTGAGTGAAGCCGACCTGAGTGGCGAACCAAATGGCGTTTTTAACAACCTAAGCAATGCTAACCTGACCAACGCAAATTTAACCAACGCCAATCTTAAAGGGGTTAACTTCACTGAAGCGACCCTGGTGGATGCTAACTTGCAAGATGCTAAGCTGGAATCCGCTGTTTTCTTTAATACCGATGCAACGGGTGCTGACTTCCGGTTGGTCAATTTCACCGATGGTAGTATTGAAAACTCGAAATTTGACCTAGCTAACCTGGGTGGTGTCGCTCTGACGGATACCACTCCCCAAAACGCAGGAGGGGTTTCTAACAGCTTTCGGGGAGCGAACCTGGAAGGCTTTAGAGCAGAAGATGTCACATTAGGGAGTGCTGATTTTCGTCCATACGATCCAGGTCTGACCGGCAGTCAGAATGGTACAATTCGAGTCTGGGTGGACAATGCTCTGCCTTCCAACTTTAATAAAGCAACAGACATCGTCATTACAAATTTGTCTGGTGCGAATCTGCCGGATACTAACTTGAGTGCTTCCAAGTTCAATGGGGTTAATCTGAGCAACTTCACAGCAGAAGACGTGAATTTGAATGGTGCTGAATTTAGTGCTTACAAAACATCGAATGGTCAGTTTATTGTCAGTAACCTTAGCAATGGCATTGTTGTAGATAATACCCCCACAGGTACTGGGGTTGAAATTAGTGGGGTTAAATTCAATAGTGCGATTCTGAATAATTTTAGTGCTGAAGATGTCAATCTCTCCAACGCAGACTTCAGCCCATTTACCGACCCGGCGACTGGACAGTACATTACCAGCGCTATTGATGCTGCAACCGGTTTGGCTGTAGAGAATTCAAGCGGTGGTCCAATCCGCACCCAGTTGAACAATGCTAGGCTGGCTGATTCCGATCTCACTGGGGCTAATCTGACCCTGGTTAAAGCGGAATCCTTGTTTGCGGAAGGTGCAAATTTGAGTAATGCCACATTGGTAGAAGCAGACCTGAGTAACGCAAACTTGGGAGGAGCTACTCTAACTCAAGCTAACCTGACAGGAGCTAACTTGACAACGGCTACCCTGACAAGTGCCATCCTTACAGGAGCCGATCTCGACAACACCATCTTGGTGGATGCGAGATTAGAGGTTGCGAACCTCAGCAATGCTAGCTTGGTAAATGCTGATTTGGATAATGCTTTTATTGAGAAAAGCAATTTGGATGGAGCCAATTTTACAGGTGCTAGCCTTGTGAGTGCTGACTTGAAAGAGGCTGCTGGGGATAACCAAACTACTTTTGCCAACGCCAACCTCACCGACGCTAGCCTGGAAGTTGGAAGCTTCATTGGTGCTAACTTCAGTAATGCCATCTTGACTAATACGATCTTGTCCAATGGCGACTTCACCAACGCCAACTTTACAGGCGCTGACCTAACTGGTGTTGTTGCAGTAGATACTGTTTTTATAGGGGCTAATTTAACGGGTGCTGTTGCAGTAGAGACTGTTGGTCTAACCGTTGGAGATACAGGTGATAACACCATTAACGGGACAGGCGGAAATGATAACCTCTTTGGTAATAATGGCAATGATACCGTCAGTGGTGATGCAGGTAATGATTATATCGACGGAGGTCTAGGTAATGATTTCCTAGCTGGTGGTCTTGGAAATGACACCCTCACTGGTGGTGACGGAACTGATACCATTAGCTACAGCAGTGGCGATGGTCAGGACCAGATTATCGGATTCACAACAGGAGCAGGAGGTGACATCCTGTCCTTTAATGGTTTTAGTGCAATTGATGTGCTTATCGTCAACGGTAGTACCGAGTTCCGATCTGATAATGGAGCCTTTGGTACAGGCGATTTGTTACTCACCCTTGCTAATACCTCCTTTACCCAGGCAAACGTCAGCACCAACATTGATCCAACCAACATTCCAGCCTTCCAGTTCTCTTAATTCCAGTTCTCTTAAGGTGAAAGCCTCGCTCCCACACGGAGCGTAAGAGCGTATGTCACAGAGGCTCCGCGTCCTGATATGATCACTGGAGGTGGAGCCTCCCACAATTGCGTTACCAGGCAGTCCCGATGAAAAAATTTCACAGCCATGCATGAAAATCTGGCTTTCCCCTATACCCCCGCCCCTACGGGTAAGTCAAAAATCAAAATTCAAAATTAATACTTTTGACTTTTGACTTGTTTGCCCCTACACCCACTTTCAAGTCAGAGCCTGGTAACGAGGGGAACAGGAAAAAAGTCTTGT
>JAAUSC010000265.1 GCA_012031965.1 Scytonema sp. RU_4_4 | reverse complement strand
AAGCTGGTAAGTCCACTTGGTTATTACCATTAGTAGAAATTTTTATCAAACCATGCGTACCTATGCCTAATAAATCTGCGGCTTTGTCAAAGAATAATGCATTAATTCAGAGCCAATTACCACCGCTCCTTGATAACCGTAGTAATCTAGAGCTGCTGCTAAACCTTCCTTTTCTACGCCTGCAAAACTATTTTTTGCACCCAAAGATTTATTACGGGCGCACCATAATGCTATGATGTTTGCTGCTGTACCTCCGGAAACCAATATGCCTAGAGTGCTTTGGTTATTTTGCACATGCTGGGTATAAAATTCATCAGAAAAGTTATAAATCAATCTATGCATCATTGCCAAAGCCTGACGTTCGTATGGGCTAAAGGCTTTGGCTGTTTCTATT
The DNA here is from genome assembly GCA_012031965.1 of Scytonema sp. RU_4_4. Lineage (GTDB taxonomy): Bacteria > Cyanobacteriota > Cyanobacteriia > Cyanobacteriales > Nostocaceae > Brasilonema. The sequence continues at coordinate 7,798 of JAAUSC010000265.1, read as the reverse complement.
TTGACAACATTTTGGTTCATTGCTGTCATCAGTTTTGCGAGCGATCGCACAAAATAGGGAAGAGCAGAGGTCATATGACCTATAAATCGTGGTGAAGATGTATGTATCGAATGATTAACAACATTATTTGCTAAATACTCAAGGTAGCTATCAAAATTAGCGGGATTAATAGGAACTTGACTGTCGGTAAATGTTTCTACTAGTGCATTAAAATTTATGTCCGAATTAGTGTTAATTGCGCTTAAAAAATCATCAACCAAATTGTCAGTTTGCGCATTCATCTTGGCTTCTGTAGATACTGACCCACTCGATGGTTTAAATAATTGCATGACTTCATCTGCAACTAGATAATGGTGTGTTGATTCAGTCTCAAAAAAGCGATTTTGCTTACTTTTTTCTTGTCTCTGCTGACTTAATGCCACTTTATACTCCAGAAATGATTTATGATTTTTATACAGGCGCAATTAATCGCATTTATACTACTTTTGACTTGTTTTTCGATAATTTTGTCTTACTTGTTTGCGACGCTTAATTGAAGCATGTCTAGGTTGAGTACGGAAATGATCTTTGTGAGAATAAGCTTGATCATTGCTACTTAAAAGCTCTGCAAGTGAGCTTATAGTTGGTTTTTCATAAATGCTGACTACAGGGATATGAAAATTTAATTCTTTTTGTAACTGGGAGATAATCTGGATACTGATTAGAGAACTACCTCCCAAATCAAAAAAGTTATCATAAATACCTATCTTCTCAATCCCTAAAGCTTGTTCCCAGGTTTTAGCAACGATTTCCTCTATTTGGTTGCGGGCTGGAACATAGTCAGTTTGTAAGTTACCTCTTGAGTATAGAGATAAAGAATTTTCATTATTTGAAAAATCCTTATTTCGTAAAGATTCAAGTTTGATCCATTGCTGAATTCTTGCTTGTAAATCTCTGGTGGAAACAAGAACTTGACTTACTTCATGCAGCGTTAACAGACGTTCAAATACTTCCACACCAGCCTTCGATGTGATGGAGTATTTAGACAAATTTGCTTCAATATCTGTATCTTGTTGTTCTCCTATTTCCCAATCATCCCAGTTTACACTCATCCAAGAGCAAGATTTATTTTGGTTATGTTTGTGAACATAAGCATCCATAAAAATGTTGGCAGCAGAATAGGAAATAAATCCTAAACCTCCTAAAATAGATGCTAAAGATGAAGTTAATTGACAAAAATAAAGGTCTTGCTGCTGTAAAACTTTTTCCAAAACAGATATTCCAAATACTTTGGAGTTAAATTGCAATTGTGCCAAGCTCTGAGAAGTTTCTTCAATAGCACAATGTGCTTCTTCGCTATTACCTGCTGCGTAAATAACGCCGTTAATCGTACCAAAGCGCTCAGTTACTATTGCGATCGCTCTTTGCATTTGTTCTTCATTTGCCACATCGGCAGCGATCGCTAAAACTTCAGCACCCAGAGACTCAATTTCTTGTACTTTGCGAATCTTGCGGCTAATGCTATCTTCTTCATCGTGAGTTTCTAGCCATTCTTGCCACTGGTCTTTTTCGGGAAGTCCCTTTCGTCCAAGCAGAACCAATTTCGCCTGGACAGTCTTTGCGAGATATTCCGCCAATACTAAACCAACTCCTCCAAGTCCACCAGTGATTAGATAAACTCCTTGTTTCCTTAAGCTAGTTTTACCAGTAATGTTTTCATCTAAACGGATAGGTTCGTATGTTTGAACCCAGCGATGATTTCCGCGATAAGCAATTACATTGTCAGTTGGCTGTGCTGTAAATTCCGCAAGTAGGTAATCAATATGCTTTTGTGATGGCTTATGTCGTGAATCTGCCAGCACAATATCAAAGCAACAGCAGCTAATATTAGGATATTCTTGGGGAATGACTTTGCAAGGACTTAATATCGTTGCTTTCTCAGGACACAAAATCTCCGAACCAGTTACATCATGTACATTACTGGTGACAACCATCAGTTTAATCGGCTCAGTGATATTTTGCTGTCCCAAAGCCTGTGCTAAGAAGACAAGACTGTACAAACCGAGATTTTGACAATCTTCAAAAAACTGATGCTTTAAGTGTATCTGTCCGTCTAGCTCTTGGTGAGGTAAAGTATCGTCTGGTGTGATGCTCCAAAAGTGTGCTATCTCTTGTGGTTTCCAATCCTGCTCTTGCAGTGTTTGGAGTAAAGCATCATAGTCATCTTTTTGTTGGGGATTAATTGTGTATGTATAATCGTCAAGTCTGGTAAATTGCTCTCCCAGTCCCACTACTACCACATCCTGCCCCTTTTGTCTGAGTTGCTCGGCAATTTCGGCTCCAACTCCGTATGTATCTACAAAGACTAACCAGCAAGACTTTTGCTCTAGCAATTCTCCCTTTTTGAGAAGCTCAAGCGGCTTAGATTCTTTCCAGCGAGGAACATAAAACCAATCAGCAATATCTGCCTTCCTACCTGAATTTGCCTGAGACATCATTGCTAAAGTCGCATTTCTATTTACCTCAATCCAGTAACGTTGTCGTTCAAAAGGATAGGTTGGTAAAGGAATGCGATGACGGCGCTCATTAGTGTAAAAACCAGACCAATCTACTTTCACGCCAAATAGCCACAGCTTACCTAAACTATTAAGTAAAAATGCGACATCAGACTCTTGCTCTTGAGGATGGCGAAGTGATGTCAGCACTAAAGATTCTTCTTTAGATTCTTCTTTTTGATGCTGTTTAACAAAAATGCTTAACGTTCGTCCTGGTCCTACTTCCAAGAATAATGTTTCCGGTGTTTTCGCTAACTCTGTAATTCCTTCGCAAAAACGTACAGGCTGCCTCAGATGTTTTGCCCAATAATTAGGGTCTGTTGCTTGGGCTGTTGTAATCCAAGTTCCGCTGACATTGGATATAAAAGGAATTTTTGGGGGATTTAGTTTAACCTTTTGTAAACATTGGACAAAGGTCTCAATGATGGGTTCCATCATTTGAGAATGAAAGGCGTGGTTCGTATGCAAACGCCTACAGCTAACACCTATTTGTTGTAGTTCCTGTTGCAATTGGTCTATTGCTTGTGTCGAACCGGATACCACGCAGGAAGAAGGCGCATTACTTGCAGCTAGAGAAATTTCCTCTTCTAGCAGTTGTTGCACCTCTGGTTCTGGAAGCCCAATCGAGAGCATAGCACCACTCTTGCACTGCTGCATTAGTTTTCCTCGTGTTGCCACTATCTCTAAAGCATCTTCTAAAGAAAAAACTCCAGCCAAAGTAGCAGCTACATACTCTCCTATACTGTGACCAATCATAGTCTGTGGACGTACACCCCATGCCATCCACAACTTGGCTAAAGCATATTCAATCACAAACAGCGCTGGTTGAGTCATTGCTGTTTGCTGCAACTTTTGTGTTGCTTCTTGAGCTTTTTCTTCGCTGGGATAGAGAACTGTACGCAAGTCTAATTCTAAGTGAGGTTTGAGCAGTTCGCAGCAGTCATCAAATTGCTCTCTAAATACGGTTTCGCTCTCATATAATTCCCGACCCATATTTACATATTGCGAACCTTGTCCGGAAAACATAAATACAATCGAACGATTACAAGGTTCTTGATAATGGGTAAAAACTCTTTGAGGGTCTTGCAATGCATTGATTGCGTCTTCCTGATTTTGGCAAACTACCATGCGGCGATGATTCAAATTCCAGCGACCCACTTGCAAGGTATGAGCGACATCAGCAAGATTTAAATCTGGGTGTTGTTGGAGGTAATTAGCCAGATTTTCTGTAGCAGTTGAGAGTGCTGTACTTGTCTTGGTTGAAAGTAATAATAACTGCCAAGACCTTGAAGGGCTAGAAGGTTTAAGTATGGGAGCTTCTTCTAAAATTACATGGGCATTTGTTCCACCAAAACCAAAGGAACTAACACCTGCACGGCGAGGAATACCGTTGGTTTTCCACTCAGATAATTTGTTATTTACATAGAAAGGACTATTCGCAAAGTCTATCTGGGGTGATGGTTCCTCAAAGTTTAAGCTAGGCGGGATTTGTTGGTGTTTTAAGGCTAGTACGGTTTTAATCAAGCCTGCAACCCCAGCAGTTGAATCTAAATGTCCAATGTTGGTTTTCACAGAACCAATACGACAAAAGCCTTTGTTTTGAGTTTTCGCACGGAAAGCCTGCGTTAACGCAGCTATCTCAATCGGATCGCCTAGTTTAGTACCTGTTCCATGTGCTTCAATGTAGCTAATAGTATCAGGTTCGACTTCAGCCATAACTTGAGCCGCCCTAATTACCTTGGCTTGACCATTTACGCTCGGTGCTGTGTAACTAACTTTATCTGACCCATCGTTATTAATCGCAGAGCCTTTGATGACCGCATGGATGCAATCTCCATCTGCGATCGCTTCTTCTAAACGTTTGAGAACTACAAGACCCAAACCCCTTCCTTTTACTGTTCCCGCAGCCTTTGCATCAAAAGCACGGCAATGTCCATCGAGAGATTCAATTCCTCCCTCTTGGTATAAATAACCATCTGCTGTTGATATCGAGACCCCTCCTGCTAAAGCAATATTACACTCACCACTGAGCAAACTTTGGCAGGCTAAATGTACAGCAATTAATGAGCTTGAGCAGGTGGTTTGAACCGCATAACTGGGTCCATTTAAGTTTAATTTATAAGAAGTAAGTGTAGTAACATAATCTGGAGAAGTTCCTTTTTCTATCTGCTTATCACCGACAGAGGCTACAATATCGTAATTTGAATAAATGTTAAGTAAATAACTGCCAAAACTTGTACCAGCATAGACACCAATAGGCTTTTTATAGACTTCAGAACTATAACCAGCATCTTCAAGTGCTTTCCATGAATGCTCCAAGAAAAAACGCAGTGAAGGGTCCATGACTTCAGCTTCTCTGGGACTTATGTCGAAGAATGAAGCATCAAACAAGTCTATATCTTTGACTACACCCTCTGCTTTAACATAATTTGGGTCGCTTAATAAAGCAGGATCTACACCTAAATTTTGTAATTCTTGATCGCTAAATCTATGTATTGATTCTACAGCATCTCGAAGATTTTGCCAGAATTCGTCAATATTTTGAGCATCAGGGAAACAACCACTCATTCCGATAATAGCTATTTCCAAACCAGTTTTATTACTTAAATATGCTGAGTTTTTCATAACTCATTTCACCTATTGCTTGTTGGCTATTTTTTAAACATTCTGTTGTTGATTTCGTAAAAAACGTTGCTTTAATCTGGCTTTGCCAACTTCTAACTCTTCATTTAATTCATTGCTTTGATTCGCAAATACATCATCATCTTCTTGGTTTAAATACCGAGATATGGAGCTTATAGTCGGGTATTTGAAAAGGTCAGTTATAGCTAAGTCAGCTTTAAATAGTTCTCGCAGTTTGCTGTAGACTTGAAGCACGTTTAAAGAGTGACCACCTAGATCGAAAAAGTTATCTTCAATACCGACCTTTTCAACTTTAAGTGTTTTTTGCCATATATCGGCAATTGCAAGCTCCATCTCATTTCGCGGTAATACGTAAGCTGTTTCCAGTTCTGGGCGAAGATGATCTGGTTTAGGCAGGGCTTTTCGGTCTATTTTACCGCTTGGTGCTAGTGGTAGATTTTCCAGCATTACAAAGGCAGAAGGAACCATGTGGTCAGGTAATTTTTCCTTCAAGAAGCTACGTAATTCACTAATACTAGGAGATGGCTCTGTCTTCGCAACCACATAGGCAACTAATACCGTGTTATCTACTTCCTCTTGATAAACCACAACTACATTTTCACGAACATTCGGGTGCTGACCAAGAAATGTCTCTATTTCACCAAGCTCAACCCGGAAGCCACGAATTTTTACCTGATGGTCAATACGTCCGAGAAATTCTATGTTCCCATCAGGAAGCCATCTTCCTAAATCTCCAGTTTTATAAATTAAATCTCTGCGATTTCCTGGTAACTTCTTTCTAGCATCTGTAAACGGGTTAGGAACAAAGCTTAAATTGGTTTTTTCTTCATTCTTCCAGTAACCAGCACCCACACCGATCCCCGATACGCAAATCTCTCCAGGAGCGCCAATGGGTAATAGTTGCATTTCCTCATCCAGAATGTAGAGATTTAAGTTTGCTAATGGTTTACCAATTGGAACTGTTCGCTGATTTTCTGGCAAAGGCTTGTTAACGATAAACTGGGTGATATCATCAGCAGCCTCTGTCGGACCATAAGCATTAGCAACTTTGATGGAAGGATATATCTGGAGCCACTTATTTACCCAACTTACCGATACTGGTTCCCCCACAACCATCATCCATTTCAAACCTGGTAATTCTCTTTCGTAAATTGGTAGCTCCGAAGTATGTTCAAGTAACCCCCCAAATAATGCTGGTACTAATTCAACAACTGTAATGTTTTCTGATTTAAGTACTTTAAATAGTTTATCAGGAATAGCAGCAGTTTCAATATCTACTATGACCGTCTTTCCACCAATTAAAAGTGGTGCCAAAAATTGCCAAACAGAAATATCAGTTGAAGAAGGAGCGCTTTGGAGAAAAGCAAATTCCTCTGTTAACTCCAACTCATCAAATTGGGCATAAATATGATTGACTGCACCATCATGTCTAACAATTGCTCCCTTGGGTAGTCCTGTGGAGCCGGAGGTATAGAGCATGTAAGCTGGGTCAACTCCCTGGTTTACTTGCTCTATATTTTCTTTGGGAAGGTTACTGAAATCAAGTTTATCGTATATTCTTAATTCTTTTATTCTTAATTCTTTGTTCTGGGCAGGCTGTATACTTTCGGGAACAACCTCATCTAAACAGATAATAGATTTTAATTGAGAACTGTTACCTATCAAGTCTGTGAGAACATTTAATAACGAAAAGTCAGTTAAGAGAAATCTCACTTCGCTATTAGATAACATATATTCAATTCTATTTGACGGATAAGTACTATCAATAGGTACGTAAGCTCCGCCTGCTTTATATATAGCGAGAATAGCGATCAGAAAATTTATATCGCGGTTTTTAAATATGCCAACGAATTCACCTTTGTTTACTCCTAGTTTACGCAACATTCCAGCCAACTGGTTAGATTTTTCATTTAACTCTTGATAAGTTAGTTTTGTTTGTCCATCAACTACAGCTATATTCTTAGGATTTTTATATACCTGTTGCTCGAATAATTGATTTATTGTCTGATCAACTGGATATTCTTTTATGTTACAGTTAAATTCTTGGATAATTTTCTGTTCATCGAAATTGTTCAAAACAGCAATATCTGACATCTGAATATCGATATTAGTTATAATGCTCTCTATGATGTTTGTGTAGTAATTAGTTATTAATTTAACATTTTCGCTATTAAAAATAGCTTCATTATAATCTATAGAACCGCAAATATTACCATTTTCCGCAAGAAAAGAAACAGTAATATCATTATTAAGTTTTAGGACATCAGTTCTATTATGAATATTTTCTAAAAGTATAACTATATCAAATAACGAGCATCGATTCTCTGCTTGAGGTAAATTTAATAAAGCAATCAATTCATCAAAACAATAGTCTTGATGACTATACGCCTCAATTAAATTATTTTTGACTTGCATGAGAACATTTCTAAATGTCATCTCATTGTGTAACTGAGTTCGCAAGGGAATCAGTTTGCCATCATTCAAATAATCTAGATTTACACCATTTATTTTCTTGTAAACTGGTATTCCAACGATAAGGTCATGAGTTCTAAGATATCGTTGCAGCAGTATCTGGAATGCTGATAAAAAGCACTAAGTACAACAAAAAAATCAGACCCTTT
>JAAUSC010000066.1 GCA_012031965.1 Scytonema sp. RU_4_4 | reverse complement strand
GGATTTTAAATGGTTGCCCTATTTACGCCGCGTTGTACTAGATACTGGTTAGGGGATTATTTTGAATTCCAAGGGACCCCATATCCAATCATTAATGAAATTTTTTCCAGACTCTTAAACTCTGACTGGAAAAATCGCATATGTCGCCTAGAATAGAGATAGCGGAGACGCATGTTTCCGTTCACTCCTCACACCACACTCCGCCCGGACAATGTTCGGGCGGTTCCTTAATAATTATTTTTTTATTTTTGAATAAGTTTAACTCATTCGCGTCCTCCTTCCCCACTATAATCGGTACACCGGATTTTAGTTTTAGACTTGAAGTCTACGAATACAAAGAATTCTTAACGTGGTAGACTCGGTTGAGACCCGAAGTCTCCACTATATCGCTTGCGTTTGGTGGTGGGTCATTCACAAGCTGTACGCAAAAGTCACCTGCCCCACTGCCAAGCAGTGGTTTTTGCTATGGTAGAATTTTCAGCAAACTCAAACATAATAATAGGCGAGGGTTTTAGGCATGTCAGCAGCCGAACAAGTTGGGCAAGTTAAGGACTCTGACTTTAAACAGGAAGTACTAGATAGCGAAATTCCTGTTCTAGTTGACTTTTGGGCACCCTGGTGCGGACCATGTCGGATGGTCGCCCCTGTTGTTGAAGAAATTGCCGCGCAGTACAAAAATCAAGTCAAGGTTGTGAAACTCAACACTGATGAAAATCCCCAAGTTGCTAGCCAGTACGGCATTCGCAGCATTCCCACATTGATGATTTTTAAGGGTGGTCAAAAAGTTGACATGGTGGTCGGTGCTGTGCCAAAAACAACGCTAGCTAACACTTTGGAAAAATATCTTTGAATCAGTACACTTGTGTGCAGTAAACAGTGAACAGTGAACAGTGAACAGTGAACAGTGAACAAAAAACTGATGACTGATAACTGGTAACTGATAACTGATAACTGATAACTGTTGAATATAGCCACCTGAAAACTGCTAGAGAATGTTCGATTTGCTCAAGCGTAAGGTAAACATTGGTAAACAGTGGAGCGGCGACAATCGCCTCTCCATAGATTGATAGTCTTTTTGGTTCAGGCAATGTTTGGCAGCGACTGGGCTATCGTAACTGAGGTACTTTGTTGTGAGCGGTAATTTGTAAAGTAAACATTAAATTATTGTCGGGTGAGTTTTGAGTGTCTGTGTTGCTTTTTAACTATAGTCCAAGATAAAAAAGTGTAACGCATTATGTTACAGTCCCAAAGCGTTACACTCTCTTGATTCACCCTACGGCTGCGTAAATCCTATTACGTCATCCATGACACAACAATTAGCCAAAGCAGTTAGACAGATATTCATTGGCTTGCAGCAGTGATGCGAAGTGGGTTAAGTTGAGAATCGCAACTGATAGAGCAACAAAATGCTCCTATAGATTCAGCTTGCTGTATTTGTTGCAAACACAACCCCATATCCAAATCATTTGCTCTCATCAAGACAAGTTGGCGACGATTGCCGTCAGCAGCGCCTTGGATTATCTTTAACCAAAGGTGCTTTTTATTGTGAAAAAGTACTTAAGAGTCAAAAACAAAGGTAGAAGGGAAAAGAATCAGTGGGGGCTTAAACCCCCACTGATTAAAGACGATCCTGCCTTCTTTGTAAATTCCACATTCAATTTAGATACAATGTAATGCCATCTTAGCAGCAGTTCTCATGACCTTACCTGCGTCGTTTGACACATTAGAGTCTCTTCAAGCCGATATCGCTCAATTATTTGAACACTTACCGACGTCAAAGCATCGACAGTATGTTATCCAAGCACTAGCAACTATAGTGCGTCTGGCTCACAAGAGTGAAGAAATTGAGCGCCTTGATTGGAAGATATTGTCGTCTGCTTTAACAGATATGGAGCGTGGTTTCCAGCTCTTTTATGCTTACCGACATGTTCGTAAAGTCACTATTTTTGGTTCGGCTCGTTTATCGCCAGAAACACCAGAATATCGCATGGCGTATGAATTTGCTCGCTATGTCTGTCGATTGGGATTTATGGTCATGACAGGTGGCGGTGGCGGAATTATGCAAGCGGGTAACGAAGGTGCTGGACGAGAAAACTCTTTTGGCTTAAATATTCAGCTTCCCTTTGAACAACAAGCAAACCCAATCATAGAGGGAGATCCTAAGCTGATTCACTTCAAGTATTTCTTCACCCGGAAGCTGTTTCTCCTCAAAGAGAGTGATGCTATAGCTTTATTTCCAGGTGGTTTTGGCACACAAGACGAAGCTTTTGAGTGCATGACTCTAAGTCAGACAGGTAAGTTTGGTCCAGTACCTTTGGTTTTAATTGATCACCCTGGAGGCGATTATTGGCGGTCTTGGAGCGAATATATTGACAAGCAATTGGTGCAAAAAGGTCTGGTGAGTCCTGAGGACCCCAGCCTTTACACGGTGACAGACAACTTAGATGTCGCTTGTAAAGCTATTACTAGTTTTTATCAAGCTTATCACTCCAGCCGCTACGTGGGCGATCGCCTGGTTATTCGTCTGAAATCAGAGTTATCAGATGCTGAGGTAGAACAACTCAACGCTGATTTCAGCGACATTCTTGTGACAGGACGGATTGAAAAAACTCAGACTTTACCACAAGAAACCCAAGATGAGACCTTTGAGCTACCCCGCCTAGTTTTGTACTTTAATCAAAGAGATTTAGGACGCTTGTACCAGCTCATCGCAGTGATTAACCGCATGGGAACTCCTTCAGCAGAAGAAAAAGCGCATCCAGAAAGGAAATGAGAGAAGCAAGGGATGAGGGAGCCTGCGAGTGAGAGCTTCCTTCTTTCTTTTACACCCCTACACCCACTTTCAAGCCAAGTTTAATAGTGTTCGATTGTCCGGTCGTTGCTACATCCGGTCTCGCCCAGGCTGTGTGGTACCCTGCAAGAACAATACACCTGTCTGTGGGCATTTGTGAATGTAATTAGTCGTATCAACTTTTGACCCCTGCGCTCGCCTCTCTGGACACGCTACAGAACGCTAACGGCGTTAGCCATAGGCTTAGGGCTCAGGAGGGGCTCAGGGATCTGATGTTTTGTCTTGTATTGTGTAATGCTTCTATACGCTTGACCACTTACGTTAAAACACTGTACAAAGAAAGTAATTCCCTAAACAATATACTTTGCGTATAAGCATGACAGCATTGGTTAGCTCAAAGGTTGCGTCATGTGCTTTATATAAAGAATTATACGCAGCTTGATGAAATGCCTTGAGTCGGGCTAGAGGTTCCATAACGTGTACAGAGAGTTGATTATACTTCTCTCACCTTCTGTTAATGGGTATCTGTGTTAAATACAGATTTTGTACCATTATTATTGATATTTTTTTGATTTTATTTGTCATGAAAACAGAATTTTTATCATGATAAATAAAATCAAAATATCTTATAAAGTTATCAGAATCAATAAATCTATAAAAATATTTTGTCTTAGTGTCAATAAAATTCACTCCTGCAACATTGTTTCTCTTTTATCTTTTTTAGCTCTGACTCTAAAAAATCTAGGAAAATCGTATTCAAATGTACTTATGTCATAAATTGAGATTTCTTCCATCTCAACTAATCGTTGTAACAGTAGTGCTGACATTATTATTATTTTTCCCTCAAAGTTGGATGACTTGGGAAGCATACTATAACTTCAATAGTATTATTACAAATGAATTAAAACTACAAAGTATAAGTGATAGAATTACCTATTTTGATGAAGTCTTAACCATGTCGGCAAGCATGAATGCTGCTACAGGAAATCCTATCTGGGAAGAACGGTATCGTGAATTTGAACCCAAACTAGATATTGCAATAAAGGAATCGATTAAACTGATTCCAAAAGCATATCAAAATAAGGATGCCCAAAAAATTGATGCTGCTAATCAGCGCTTGGTGGCAATGGAGTATCAATCTTTTGATTTAGTAAGGAATGGTCAACAGAAAGCAGCACAAAGACTATTGTCAAGTCATGAATATAAAACTCAAAAACACTTCTATGCCGATGGTGTAGCGAAAAGAAATCGTACTATCTCGCTTCACTTGCAGAAAAAAGTTACTGCATATCGCCAAAGACTATTTTGGTCAATTTTGGCATCAATTTTAAGTTTAGCAATGCTCATCCCAGTATGGCTTTTAGTATTGCGCTTGTTACAAGAATACTTAAAAGCTCGAAAAATCGCCCAAGCAGCCTTAGAAAAAACTAATCAGGAATTGGAAATTCGAGTTGCGAAAAGGACAAATGAATTAAGACAGAAAAACATTCAACTGCAACAAACGCTACAAAAACTGCAACAAACTCAAGTACAACTCATTCAAACTGAAAAAATGTCTAGTTTGGGTCAGATGATAGCTGGTATTGCCCATGAAATTAACAATCCTATCAGCTTTGTTTCTGGAAATCTTGTTTATGCCGAGGAGTACACACAAAACTTACTGAAAGTGGTGGAACTCTATCAGCAGAATTATCCTAATCTTTCACAAGCAATCCAAACAGAAATCGATGCGATGGATCTGGATTACTTGAAGCAAGATTTTATTCAACTTGTCAAATCTATGAAGATGGGAACGGAAAGAATTCAGGAAATAGTTAAATCTCTGCGCACTTTTTCTCGCTTAGATGAGGCTGCGGTCAAGACAGTTAATATTCATGAAGGTATTGATAGTACATTAATGATTTTGCACCACCGCTTGAAAGCAACTCATAAACATTCAGAAATTTCTGTGATTAAAGAGTATGGCTTGTTACCGCTGGTCGAGTGCAACCCTAGTCTACTGAATCAAGTATTTATGAATATCATTGCCAATGCAATTGAGGCTTTGGATGAGTACAACTCACATCGCACATCTGATGAAATCAAAGCTAAGCCCAGTTATATTCGCATTTGCACCGAGGTCATTTCAAAAAACTGGATTGCAATCCGAATCATGGACAATGGTCCTGGTATTCCAGAAAAAATTCGTTCCAAGCTATTTGACCCTTTCTTTACTACTAAACCTGTGGGTAAAGGTACAGGACTTGGACTATCTATCAGTTACCAGATTGTAGTAGAAAAGCATGGTGGAAGGCTATATTGTCACTCGGTACCTGGACAAGGCGCAGAATTTTTTATTGAGATTCCAATGACTCCTTTCCCGCTCAAAGAGTAGCTATATAGCGGTTCCAATACTGCTCGGTTAAGGGAAATTGTAGGTTGGGTAGAGCGTAAGCGTTACCCAACAAATGCTGACAAATGTTGGGTTTCGTTCCTCAACCCAACCTACCTTGAATTTGAGTTTTCAGCTTAACCGAGCAGTATTGACTAGACTCCTATCTCCTTGACCACTGAAAGAAGAGATAAATATGTAATATTTTTTTGTAAAATATCTGTAAACTCACGTAATTCACGTGAGTTTTGAGAGCAAACATAGAGTATGAAATATAACTCACATATTGACGTGTAGATACTGTTGCAATAAACCAATCACAACCTCTGGTCTTTCCAAATGGGGTAGAACTCCTGCATCTGGAATTGCATAAAAATCACGAATTGCATTGTTATTTAACTTTATCAAACGTTGTCCTAGCTTAACACTGGTAAATTGCGCTTTTTCTCCCCACAATACCACTGTAGGAATAGTCAATTGTTGAATATACAAACTCAAATCAAAGTAAAGGTTACCCTGTAAAAATGCCAAAGCTGCAAATTTCGCATTGGGCTGTTGTGCAGAAGTTAAGAAAGCTTTTACCATTTCCTCAGAAACTCGTTCTGGTTTAGCAAACAAAAAACTTTGCAAAAAGTTGCGTACCGCCAATTTATTTTAGCGCCAAGAGTATAAATGAAATCGTCCAATAGTGGTGTGTTGATGAGCCCAAGTGGAAGTCTGCGTCCTACACCTTGCCCAAAATCATCAAATCCAGAGGGACAAACAAGAAACAATGCTTGGAATAAAAAAGGGTGAGCAATGGCGAGGCGAATCATCAAAGCAGCTGTTAATGAAGACGCAATGACCGTTACAGGTGGACGACAAGTATGTCTGATAAACTCTGCAATAGTTGTCAAATAATCGTTTATTTGGTAATCCCGCACAGGATGTGCAGATTCACCCCAACCGATTAAATCCGGGGCTATTATCTCGTGCGTAGCTGCAAAAGCAGGGTAAACTTTAGACCATTCATAAGCACAAGCCCCACCACCAAAGTTATGGAGAAAGACTAGGGGGGGTAAATTTTCTCTCTCAGCAATCAACCAAGGTGTAGTCGTTTGGGTATAGTAAACCATAAACCCCAAAGAGGTACGAACGACTTTTTGTCCAAAGCCAGGGGGTTGAAACTGGAGCATAATTTGCTACCCTCATAAATATGTGTTTGTAGTGGCAAAGTTAATGACAAGTGTGGTCGTATGTTGGTCAAGACTTCTGCCTGCAAATACAGAATTACGGCGTGTCACTTTTGTCATTGCTATTTTTTGTGTATGCTCCCAATAATTTCATAATATCAATATTGATATCATTAGTTATTAACTCTTTCTGATGTATATAGCCCTACTAGATGATTTGTGAGAATTATCGAACCGCCAAGACGCCTTCGCGTAGCGTGCGCCTTCGCGCATAGGACGCCAAGAAATAGAGGAGAAAATCTTATAAATGATTGAAAACTGCTATATACATAAATGAGGGAAAAAATCAGTCTATATGATGGTGAACTTACGAAGGATTATCATCATAATAATTCTGCAATAAGACAAACGTGAGACATGAATCGTGACTAACAATAACCGCTCTCAATGGGATTTAGGCAGATTCATCCAAACCCTCACCTATTTTGAGGTCATCCCTTTTCTTAACTGGGTACAGGATTTGATCCAAGGTCGTCCTAGTAGTAGCAAAAATATACCTGATGGAGCAAAACAAGTGGGTGTCATATTAGTAGCAGGTGCGACGGGTGGAGTTGGTAAGCGCGTGGTCAAACGACTGCTAGAACAGGGTTATAAAGTGCGCGCACTTGTGCGAGACATCGACAAAGCACGATCAATTCTGAATGATGATGTTGAATTAGTGGTTGCAGATATTACTAAGTCAGAAACTCTCACTTCCCTAATTATGGCTAATGTCCAAGCTGTCATATGCTGCACAGCAGTACGCGTGCAACCAGTAGAAGGAGATACCCCAGAACGCGCCAAATACTATCAAGGCATCAAATTTTACCAACCAGAAATTGTTGGCGACACCCCTGAAAATGTAGAATATCAAGGGGTGAAAAACTTGGTAGAAGCTGCTGCTAAATATCTACCTAAAGTTGGGCAAAAACTATTATTTGATTTCACAAAACCATCAACTGAATTAAAGAATACTTGGGGTGCGGTGGATGATGTCGTGATGGGTGGTGTGAGTCAAAGTCAAATCCAATTCGTAGAAGAAACAGCTTTGTTTGCTGGTCATGTCTCAACTGCGAACTCTGGAGGTTTTGCTTCTGTAAGAACGAAAAATTTCGCGCCTCCTTTCAATCTATCGGGTTACGAAGGTGTAGAATTGCGCTTAAGAGGTGATGGTAAGCGTTATAAATTCCTTCTGCGTACAGAGACACAATGGGATGGCGTTGCCTACAGCTATTCTTTTAACACAGAGGCGAATACCTGGATAGATGTTCGCATTCCCTTTGCTGATTTGATTCCGGTATTTCGTGCCAAAACTCTAAAAGATTCTCCGCCAATTGATGCAAGCAAAATTTGCTCATTTCAACTCATGTTGAGCAAGTTTGAATATGATGGCGAATTAAATCCTAAATTTTCTCCTGGTGGTTTTGCCTTACAAGTGGAATCAATGAAAGCTTATGGTGGGGCAAATTTACCACAGTTTATCTTAGTTAGTTCAGCGGGCGTAACTCGTCCTGGTCGTCCTGGAATCAATTTAGATGAAGAACCGCCAGCTGTTAAATTAAATGACCAGTTAGGAGGGATTTTAACGTGGAAGTTGAAAGGAGAAGATAGTTTAAGAGAAAGTGGAATTTCTTACACAATTATTAGACCATGTGCGCTCACTGAGGAAGCAGGAGGCAAGGAATTTATTTTGAGCAAGGTGATAATATTAGAGGAAAAATCAGTCGCGAGGATGTCGCTAGGCTCTGTGTAGAAGCACTACAACAAACGAAAGCATATAACGTCACCTTTGAGGTAAAAGAGGGAGAAAATATTGCTAGTTCTATCGATTGGCAAAGGTTATTTTCTCAACTGCAATCAAACTGACGGTAGGGTGCGTTAGGTGCGTTAATATGAGTGATTTTTTATGCCATGTTAACCTGCTCTTACGTCTAACATCATAATTGGAGCAAAGCAATGAAACGTATTGGGCTGATAGCTTTAGCCCTGTTTTTGATGATTATCCTTTGGAGCGGAGTCTTTTCAAATACCGCCTCGTCTGGGCAAATAGAATCCCGCTTCTATAACCTAGAAGCAGACTTTAACCGTTTGGAGTCGCGGATTAGTCGAATTGAAGCCCAACTAGGTCAAACTGGGCGATCGCCCCAAAGGGGCGGGCGTTCTACGTCATCGCCCTCTGGTGGCGTAACAACTACACCATCTACACGTTCTGGAAGAACTGTATCGCCGCAAGAACGAGAGAAGATGTTTGATAGACTAGCAACTCTGGTGGTAGAACTCAAGCAGCAAGTCAACACACTAGAAGGGCGAGTTGCTAAATTGGAGAAACGCTAGTACTGCTGAGTCCCAGCTCTTCAGATCTTGGAACAGAGAATACGGAGAATCAGGATAATAAGCCGAGTTTTGGATCAAAAAACTGCATAAGTTGATTTTGCTACCAACTATGACTTTTGCACAGGGGAAACAAAGAACTTTCTCCTTCAAAGTAACTTGACTCAAACTCAACAAAGGAGAATTATGTCTACTCAAACTTATCCGACTCTGCAAAAAGGTAGCAAAGGAGAATCAGTCAAACATTTACAAGACTTGCTGAATCGAGCTGACCGCCAAAAAAACTTCGGAAACCCTCCTCCTCTAAATGTTGACGGAGATTTTGGCTCCAATACTGACACTGCTGTTAGGAACTTCCAAAAATTCTATGGACTATCTGTCGATGGAATTGCTGGTCCTAAAACCTGGGAAAAATTGGAGCAACTATTAAAAGCTCATCCGACTCTGCAAAAAGGTAGCAAAGGAGAATCAGTCAAAAATTTACAAGACTTACTGAATCGAGCTGACCGCCAAAAAAACTTCGGAAACCCTCCTCCTCTAAATGTTGACGGAGATTTTGGCTCCAATACTGACACTGCTGTTAGAAACTTCCAAAAATTCTATGGACTATCTATCGATGGAATTGCTGGTCCTAAAACCTGGGAAAAATTGGAGCAAGTAGTAGGTTAGCGCCCGAACTTTCTCATTGGATACACTGATGGGTTATTACCCCTGTCTGTTTGTTACCCCAAGCAGACAGAGGTTTTAGCTTTGAGATGAGTTTCCTAGAACGCCGGTACATTAGTCACGCATTGGGGTCAAAAACAGGGAGCGATCGCCGAGCGGTAATACTTATGTCTTAGTAACTTTTAGTACAATAAGGAGAAGTGTCAAAAATGTTTGGTAATGTTGGTCCGGTAGGAGCTAAAAATCTCTCCCTTAACTTGGAGGAACTTGTTCAGAAATATCAGGTGAAAATTAAGGGTTTGATTCATGTTGGCGCTCATTATGGACAAGAATATGAAATTTACCAAAAATTAGGCATAGTTAACCTAATTTTTTTTGAGCCGCTTTCCCAGAACTTTGAAATTCTTAAAACTCATGTGGGCGAGAAAGCAAAGCTGTTTCAGAAAGCCTTGGGCAATGAAAATAAGAAAGTCAAAATGTATATCGAAAGTGCCAATAATGGCATGTCATCCTCCATCTTAAAACCCCAGAAACATTTAGAACAATATCCTCAGATTGTTTTTGACCAAGAAGAAATTGTTGAAATGGTCAGACTTGACGATTTTTTGCCTGAGAAAGAGAACTATAATTTCCTCACTATTGATGTTCAAGGCTACGAACTTGAAGTCTTGAAAGGCAGTCGGGAAACCCTCACCAGCATATCTGGGATTCTCACGGAGGTAAATCGAGATGAACTATACGAAAATTGTGTCCAAGTTGAGCAATTAGACGATTTCTTGGAACGTTTTGATTTTCACCGAGTTGAAACTAATTGGGAAGGGGGAACTTGGGGAGATGCTTTTTATCTCAAAAAATAGTGCCGCTTAAATCAGTACTTTCTAAACTAGCATCTGCTAGATATGCTCCTTGTTCGTATAACTCTATAGCAATCCTAAATCATTTATAAACAATTTCTGTTAAGAGTTCCCTCCTGACTTTTCACGGGATGTGGAAAAGAAAGACTGGTTCGCGATGGACGTATTACAAACTTTCAAAGAGTCACGAATGGGTCGAGGCTGACTCGTTTGTATTTTCGACCCGTAATTTCAATTGACTTACGTTCCCTGTGGACACGTCCATGAAAAATTGGGCGGGAACAAGAAGTTCAAATGCCCTAATTGCAATCATGAAATAGCAAGAGACTGGAATGGAGCAATTAACATTTTCATCAAATCGATTAACGATCTAGTAAATGCCTCAATTTCGCTTGAGGCTGGGGAGGATACACCCCGATACACAGTAGAAACTAGTACTTGTTACTAGAATTTACCGGGTTAAATGGTATCCGGTGCTCTAGAGTAAATATTCTTGGGTAATGATAACTGAGACTGTCTTGGAACGGAGAATCAAGATAATAAGCCGAGTTTTGCATGAAAAAACTGCATAAGTTGATTTTGCTACCAACTATGACTTTTGCAGAGGGGAAGGAAATGACTTTCTCCTTCAAATTAACTTGACTTAAACTCAACAAAGGAGAATTATGTCTACTCAAACTCATCCTACTCTGCAAAAAGGTAGCAAAGGGGAATCAGTCAGACATTTACAAGACTTGCTGAATCAAGCTGATCGTAAACAAAACTTTGGAAATCCTCCTCCTTTAAATGCTGATGGAGATTTTGGAAACAATACAGAGACAGCTGTTAAGCTCTTCCAAAAATATTATGGACTATCTATCGATGGAATTGCTGGTCCTAAAACCTGGGCGAAATTGGAGCAAGTCGTACGTTAGTGTTCTCGCTTTCTCATCTCAAGTAGACAGAGATTTTAGCTTGACAGCGCTTTCAAAAGCATAAACCAAAAACCACATGCTATAGGGGCACAGCAATGCTGTGCCCTATAGCACTGTCTTGTGTTTTACCCAATTAAAAACTCCTGTTAAGATACGTTTCTCAGAGTCAAGCGTTCTTGCGGTAATGTTGTCCTTTATCTGTTATCTATAGTAACATTGCTCAATCCAAATTCGCATTTCTTCTTCAGAACCGAAACAAGCAGAACGTCCTGTTAATGGGTCATAAGCATGCCAAGAAAAAGTACGACCACGACAGTCTGATTCCTGCCATACTTGCAGTTCAGAACGACTAAACAGCCATATGACAAAATGTTGCCAAATGTTTTTCATGGTCGGCAATATTTCTTTTGAAAAATTAAAGATTTTCATAGCAAAATGACCTGAGAGAAGTTTAGAAGTTTTGAGTGATGAGTCGCGAGCGCGTCATTTATCGCACTCACTTATTTCTCATAACTGTTGGGTGAACTATTACTTTTACCTTCGCTCAAGAATTTATGACTGAGAAGGTACAGTTTTTGCAGATTTGTACTAGTACAGTTATGCCTCTTGACAACTGTTCTATGAAAAATTCTACAAACTGTACTAGCTCAACTGAATAGAAATCGTTTATATTGCCAGTATTGATGATTTTGTAGTCATTAATGAGTGTGCCAGTATGAAGATTTTATTGGAGAGGCAATCGTCTAAACCTATATACTTGCAGATACGCGATCGCATCAGTCGTCTCATTAAATCTGGCGCACTGCAAAGCGGCGATCGCCTACCCTCAATCCGCTGTTTAGCAGAGAGTTTGCAAGTTAACAAACTCACAATCATTGAAGCTTATAACGTTCTAGAAGCAGATGGTGTTGTGTGTGCGCGTCAAGGAGCAGGATATTTTGTCAGTAACACCTCTGTTCCTTGCGCTAACCTAAAATCAACATTTGCTCCCACACAAAATGTCATTATTCCAGAGCAAGGAGGAAGTTGCTTTTTTGATATGTACACGGCTGCGGTGCATGCACAATCTCAGCCGGGAATGATTAACTTTAGTCTTGGTTTTTCTCATCCGCCAAAAGATATAGATTTAATTGCTAGACGAGCGCTCAGACAAGCTCCTGATAGCTTATTTCAATACGACTTCCCTCAAGGACAACTCACTCTTCGCAGACAAATTGCTCAGATGTTGATCCAACAAGGAATGGAGGTATCGGCAGACAATTTGATTATTACCAATGGCTCTGAGCAAGGGCTATCATTGGTATTGCAATATTACATACAACCAGGTGACTGGGTGATTGTTGAGACTCCCACATATTTTGGGGCGATCGCCATCCTGGAAAAATTAAGAGCGAAAATAATAGGCATTCCCATGACTGCTGAGGGGATGAATCTTGAGTTATTAGAGCAATATCTCAAAAGCCATCGTCCAAAATTAATTTATACCATCAGTACTCTGCACAACCCTACAGGAATAACAACAACTCAGGCACATCGTCAACACTTACTGAAGTTAGCAGAAAAATACGAGTGTCCAATTTTAGAAGATAATGCTTATGAAGGATTGTGTTTTGAATCTGTACCAGCACCAATCAAAGCTTTAGATAAACAAGATTTTGTGACTTACATAAGCACCTTTTCTAAAACTTTAATGCCTGGGTTACGAGTGGGCTATATGGTCGTTACAGGCAAACATTATCAAGCAATTCTTGAGCAGAAATTACTGCATGACTTGCATACATCCAGCATTTCCCAAGCAATCGTGAGTGAGTACCTAGCATCAGGACATCTCCGCCGTCATCTCAACCAACTGCGTGCAGAGTACATTCAAACTCGCAATATTATGCTTCAAGCTTTAGAGCGTTATTTTCCCGAAGAAGCACGGTGGACTGTTCCCAATGGTGGATTATTTCTGTGGGTGCAATTACCGGACAATATTCCTACTAAGACAATTCGTATCGAAGCCTTGTCTCAAAGTGTCTTAGTTGCTTGTAGTTCAGTCTTTTTCCCAGATAAGCAAGGTTACCCAACTATGCGGTTGAGTTATTGTCTCACGCCGGAGGAAATTGAAAAAGGTATTTCTATATTGGGTAAATTGTTGAAAAAACATCTTTACAAAGGGTGTGAGAGAATGTCTAGATATCATCAAACACTTGTTCATAGTATTTAAATCTCTGAAGTTTAGACAGTAACTCAGCTTTCTGTCACGACGTGATAAGTATTGAACCGGATGATTGGTAACAGTCAAGTCCGGTTCTTAGGGGATTATAGTAAACAACAACTAGTTTCAACTTTATGGGAATTTATCATGCAGGCTTTCTACAGAGTCAACGCCGGTTGATCATATGCACCTATGCGCGCACTTTTTCATAGCTATCAAAAACCTCTGTTTCTATTCCCTGGATGTAATATTGGTCGGGAGCAAAGGCTCCATGCGTTGTGATCATCATGGCATGGATCAATGCCTTTGCTTTCAGCAGTATTTCCTGAAACTCCATCTGGGGCTCAGAAAGCGCCACAATACCGCCACCAACACCAATCGAGGTTTGCTCTGGAGTTAGGACAGCGGTACGAATGACAATATTTAAATCGGCTGAACCATTCAATCCCAAGAAACCGATCGCCCCTGAGTACACCCCCCGTGCTTCCTGCTCTAATCGATCAATAATCTGCAGGGTTCTGAGCTTGGGGGCACCCGTCATAGAACCGCCGGGAAAGGCGTTACGAATGCAGTCTGTGGCGCTCATATCGGCGCGTAAATGACCGCGAATGGTCGTCACCAGTTGATGCACCGTAGCATAGGTTTCCACATCCATCAATTTGGGAACATGCACAGTGCCCACTGCACAAACCCGTCCCAGATCATTGCGAAGCAAATCCACAATCATCAGATTCTCAGCTCGATCTTTTTCGCTGTTCCGCAATCGTTCACGCAGGATAAAATCTTCGTCGGGTGTTTTTCCCCGTTGCAGCGTCCCCTTGATGGGCTTTGTTTCCACCCAACCTTTGCAATCGATGCGCAGAAATCGCTCTGGAGACGAGCATGCAATTGCCACATCGCCAAAGCGCAAAAATGCAGCATAGGGAGCAGGATTGATGCGGCGTAATGAACGATAGAACGCCAGTGGCTCGGGAGTCGTGTCTGTCTGAATCTGGTTTGTCAAACAAACTTGATAAGTTTCTCCTTCCTGAATTTCCTGCAAACATGTCTGAATATCATCAAGGTAAGTCTGATGCGATCGGCTTAATCGAAAGATAATAGGGGTCTGTTTCTTCTCAGGAACAATAGGCGACAGGGGAGGAAGGTGGTCAATCTGTTGTCTGATCCATTCAAACCAGCCTTCTGCTGAGGCTGTTTGTCCCTGCTGAATGAGGCAGAGTAGATAGAGGTTTTGCTCCTGGTGATCGATTGCAATCATCCGATCAGCCAACAGGAACATTGCATCGGGTAAGGCAGAAGGGTGGTTTAATTGAGATCCGCACTCTGCCTTTAGTTCATATCCAAAGTAACCCACAAACCCGCAGTTGAAATCGAAGGGTAGTGAATCAGATGAGCAGTGTCGTCGTTCAATTTCCCGCTTGAGATACTCGAAAATCCCCTCTGTCCCACAGTTTATGGTATCGGACTGTGTAACCATGAGTTCCTGCGATTGTGTCCGATAGTGAATCAGGAGACTGTTTTCGCCACCGCTATCTCCCATGAAGGAGAAGCGAGAAAGACCAGGTTCAACACGACTGCTGTCTAGCCAGAATGCATTTGGTGCTTTGGCAAACAAATGCACAAACATCTGCTCGGCATCGGGGTACAGATTCAGCTTGCGTGTACAAAGTTCAAATTCCTGCTGCTGTTTTTGGCAGGAAGAACTTGAAGGCATTGGACTCTTCGGCAAAAAAGCAGTCTCGCTATTTCCTGTCCAATAGTGTTTTCTGGGACTACTGCCTCGCTTTTGGGCAAATTTTAGAGTCATCTGTTTAAAATTCTCTAGCAAGGTTTGTCCATACTGAGTACAGATTGACTCTGGATGAAACTGCACACCCCATCGCGGCAAAGATCGATGGCGCAGTCCCATCACAAGGTTATCCTCCGTCCACGCCACTTTCTCTAAACAGTCTGGCAAGTCATCTGAAACCAGCAAGGAATGGTAGCGCACAACAGAGAAGGGAGAAGGAATTCCCTCAAACAGCTCAGTCCCAATGTGGTAAACTTTACTTTCGCGACCATGCCGAACCTCTGGCGCATGAATGACGGTTCCCCCATACGCATAACCAAGTCCCTGATGTCCAAGGCAAACGCCTAGAAGCGGTACCTGTACATTTTGAATCGCTTGACGACAGATGCCAAAATCTTTTGCGTTCTCCGGACGACCAGGACCTGGTGAAATCACAATGTTATCAAATTCCCACTGTTTGAGTTCATCCCATGCAACTTGATCATTGCAAATCACAGTGGGATATTCTCCATTGACTTCTGCAATTAATTGGTAAAGATTAAAGGTATAAGAGTCATAGTTGTCAATAATCAGGGTTTTCACGTTGCAATCCTCTTTTTTGGCTTCTCAATAATCTCGCCAAGTCGAATGGCTGATAGTCGTTCATAATCCTTGGGGTAGGAACACTCAAGTACAAGGAAATCTAAAACTTGCTCAATACCGTCCCACAGGCGTAAATTCGGGTGTAGCCCACCCTATCTTTTTTTAACAAGAAATTATTTGAAACTTTCAAAACCAGCCCCGATAATCAGATGTTTGTAAGCGGTATCGACCATAGACCTCTTGCATGAATCAACTTTTGGTCATTCATTATAGATTGTTAATCACTAGTCATTTAAAAAACACAGTGAAATGACTTGAGTCTTTTATAGAACCAAGAATTCTAAGTATTTATATTGAAAAGATTTCTTCAATGGTGTGTCACTGATCTGACGTGATAATTCATCCAGAAGACAGATAGAGTGATTAAGAATAACTACATCTTAGACAGAAGAAATAACATTCCTACACTTCCTAAGATGTTAGCAATATTAAACATGGAGTTTAGCTATGTCTTATCCAGAAAACGACCAAGTGCAAAACCAAAAATCCGAAGAACAAAACACTGCTACATCTGGTGGCTATCAAACCACTATTGATGAAGAGACCCGCAAGACTGGCAATGCTGTTAAAGGCGATGCAAAAGAGTCTGCAGTACCAGAATCTGCTAGCAGCGACCAGTTTGTTGAAGGTGGTCCCAATCAAGGAACCGAAAAGCGTTAGGTTTCAATTCAACTTAAACTAGTCGTATTCACAAGCAGGACAGGTGGAATTGTGTCATGCCAAGCAAGCATTTTTTCACCTATTTTTTTGTTTTAAATAGCCCGCACAGGCGGGCTTCGTTAGTACAGTTTCTGTCTTCTAGACTGAAAGATTATGAATGAGAATTTGATTTCACATTCGTACTAATTCAATCGTGAAATCAAGTGTTCGCCAACACGCAACGCATTCGCCATAATCGTCAACGCAGGACTCACAGCGGAACTAGATGGGAAGAAACTGCCATCTACAATGTAGAGATTATCCACATCATGCGTGCGACAATTGAGGTCAAGAACAGATGTTGTCGGGTCTTCTCCAAAGCGACAAGTCCCACTTTGATGCGCCACGACTCGAATAGGTGTATTGCTATAAGGATAAATGCTTAGCGGCAACACCGAACTTTTTGTAGTTTTGTCTATAGCTTTCAACACCTCTGTCCAATGATAAATCAGACGGTCATGAGCCTCGAAATTATTAGGCGTGTAATCCAGATGCAGCTTGGAACCTTGCACGCGGACTCTATTGTTGGGGTCAGGCAAATCTTCTGTTTGCAACCACCAACCAATTGTACGTGTTGCCAACTGCTGTAGTCCAAATCCCGGTATTAATCTTGACAGAAGAGACAACAAAGGCGGTGCTTCAGCAGGAATCATATCCTGAAGAATACTACCTGTATTTTGAATATGACCCATTGGATATTCAAAATCCGAGTCTCCCCAATAAAAATCGTGGACGTAAATGGTCTTCTGGAACACAGCAGGGTTAGGTGTAGGAGTGAGTTGCACCACTGCTGACAACAGGTGTTTCATGAAGTTGCGTCCCACCTGATCAGAGCTATTAGCCAATCCAGTAGGGTGCTTTTCATTTGCCGATCGCAGCAACAAAGCTGCTGAATTTACAGCACCACACGCCAGCACCACAATATCACCGAAAAAGAGATAAGATTGACCACCAATTTCCGCTTCAACGGCTTGCACTTCTCGACCAGACGGACTAGTGTGTAAACACACAACTTTAGCGTCAGTTTTCAAAGTAACATTAGGAAATTCCAGAGCAGGGACAACTCCTGATACCTCAGCATCAGCTTTACCATCTATCTTACAGGGAAAGCCATCACAAGTTTTGCAGCGGATACAAGGACTCTCATTACCATCATTTTCATTCAGTCTCAAACCCAAAGGCAGATATCCTGGATGCAGCCCATGATGAGAGATAGCATCGCAAATTTCCTGCATTCGAGCTTCGTGGCTGATTGGAGGATAAGGGTACTCCTCACTCCGAGGAGGCTCTGTTGGATCGTCTCCCTGTTTACCATGAACAGAGTACAGCTTTTCTGCTTCTGTGTAGTAGGGTTCAAAGTCTTGGTATTTTAAAGACCATTCTGGAGAAATACCGTCTTGATGTTGAACCTTCTCAAAATCCTTTTCCCGCATCCGTAGCAAAGCCGCACCATAAACCTTAGTGTTACCTCCTACCCAATAGTTGGTTTGGGGACGAAAAGGCTCTCCGGCAATATCGTACCACTGTTCACGAGCGTGATAACGTCCTTTACCAAAAACCTCAGTGGCATTCCAATTATCATTTTCTTTGGGTAAGAAGTGACCTCTTTCAAGGACGAGAATTTTCTTACCTGTCGGTGCAAGTTTGTGTACTAATGTACCTCCACCTGCACCTGTACCAACGATAATTAAGTCATAGTGCTGGTCATCAATAATCATAGGAATTCTCCTCCTTTAAGGGTATCGGGAAACAAGTAAAAAAGCAAAAGTAAAAAGAGAATTCATTTCTTCAGAGCTTACGCAAAGAAACCCGGTTTCTACCAAAAATCGTCTGTTTTGCAATCAAATACGAACGAAGAAACCGGGTTTCTAGCAGATAGGGCGTAACTCCTATTCCTTCTAATTTTCTTCACTGCCAGATATAAATGAGGACGAACAAAATAATCCAAATCACATCAACAAAGTGCCAAAATAACGATGTAGAATTCACACCAAAGTGACTGGAATCATAATTGCCCGGAATAAACGAGCGAGCAAAAATAATCATTTGCAATATGATTCCAGTGAGAACGTGTAAACCGTGAAAACCAGTTAACAAGTAGAACGTCCCACCAAAAACACCAGTGGTAAAGCCAAAAGCAAGATGATTCCATTCAATTGCCTGCCCAACAAGGAAGTAAGTTCCCATTGCCATTGTTGCGAGAAGGAACAAGCGAAATTGATTCAAGTTGTCACGTACTAAGGCACGTTCTGCCAGATAAATAACAAAGCTACTGGCAACAAGAACCACTGTATTAATAGCAGGATCTTTAATTTCTAATCCAGAAACACCAGGCGGTAACCAGTCGGGAGTTGTTGTTTTGTAGACAATATATCCAGTGAAAAAACTTAAGAAAATAACACTCTCTGAAAGTAAGAACACAACAAAGCCAAACATTTTGTTGCCTTCTTCGTCGTGGATATGCTCATGCAAAGGTTGTTGTAACTCTTCTGAAAGAATAGAACTATCCATTGATTAAATTCTCCTTGACTTGACGGCTGATTATTTGTACTTATTCGTTGGCAGTTAAAAAATAAGCATTCTTCTGGCGGTTCGAGAGTAGAAGAATTGTAGGTTGGGTTAAGCAGAGTGCAACCCAACAAAACTTTCGGTTGGTGTTGGGTTTCGTTCCTCAACCCAACCTACCTACTTGTTATTCACTTACGATTTGTGATTATGAACTTGACCAGCAGCAGCTACCAATGGTTCAGATTTACCGTAGCCATATGGTTCAGAAATAATGACTGGAATTTCTTCAAAATTCTCTACTGGAGGTGGCGAAGAAACCAGCCACTCTAGTCCAATTGCCCGCCAAGGATTTTTAGGAGCTTGCTTTCCATGCATCCAGGAAGCTATCATGTTGAGAATGAAAGGTAGAGTAGACATTCCTAGTAAAAACGCTCCGACACTGGCAACAATGTTCCAAAATGTATACTCAGGAGCGTAGGAAGAAACGCGACGCAACATTCCTTGCAATCCTAATGGATGCATTGGGAAAAAGTTAAGATTGGTGCCAATAAATGCCAGCCAAAAGTGCAACTGACCCCAGCCTTCGTAGTACATACGTCCAGTCATCTTGGGGAACCAGTGGTAAATAGCAGCATACATCCCCATCGTTACCGTGCCATAAAGGACGTAGTGGAAATGACCCACCACATAGTATGTATTGTTAACGTGAACATCAATTGGAACAGAAGAGAGTGTAATACCAGTTATTCCTGCAAACACGAACAATATTAATCCACCTAAGGCAAATAGCATCGGTGTATTCAGCCGCAGCTTTCCTCCCCAGATAGTTGCAACCCAAGCAAAAACTTTAATACCTGTAGGCACGGAAACAAACATTGTCGAGAGCATGAAAATCATCCGCATCCAGCCCGGAGTCCCACTTACATACAGATGGTGTACCCAAACCAGAGCACTCACTCCAGCAATCAAGAGTGATGAAATTGCAACGACTTTGTAGCCAAACAGAGGTTTACGAGCATACACAGGAAAGATTTCCGAAAAAATCCCGAAGACGGGCAGAATGATGACGTAAACCGCAGGGTGAGAATAGAACCAGAAAAAGTGTTGGAAAAGAACTGCGTTACCTCCTTTTGCAGGGTCAAAAAAGCTCGTTCCAACTGTTAAGTCAAATAGGAGCATAACTGCGCCCGCAGTTAAGGCAGGGAGTCCAAAGAGTTGAATAATCTGGGCGCTGAAGACTGCCCAGACAAACATAGGCATCCGGAAGAATGTCATGCCTGGTGCCCGCATCTTGACAATTGTTGTCACAAAGTTGACTGCTCCCATAATCGAGGAAACCCCCGATATTGCCACAGCCAAAAGCCAGACAAATTGACCATTTATCAATTGACCTGAGGGGTTTTGCAAACTGACGGGAGGGTAAGACCACCATCCTGCTTGTGCTGGACCACCTGGGACAAAGAAGCTCGTCATTAACAAAATTCCGGCTATGGGAACCATCCAGAAGGCAACGGCATTCAAGCGCGGAAATGCCATATCTCGTGCCCCAATCATTAACGGCACAAGGTAGTTAGCAAAACCTACTAATACTGGAAATGTCCAACCGAATAACATGACTGTGCCATGCATAGTAAACATGGCATTGTAGACTGTGCGGTCAACGAGGTCTGATTCTGGGGTAATCAGTTCTCCCCGAATCACCATTGCAAATATACCGCCAACGAGAAAGAATATGAAAGCGGTGACGATGTACTGGATACCAATGACTTTGTGGTCAGTGCTGAAGCTGAAGTATCGCTTCCAGCCTGTTGGGGCTTCGTGGTGAGGTTTTGCACCACTGATGATGTTTTTAACAGAAATATTAGTCATATGTCATTTGTCCTTTGTTAGTTATTTGTGGTTGGTTATACCAATAACCACTAACTAATTAATTGCTGTAATTGACCACAGGGGGTTGTGCAGGCTCAACTGTAGCCCAGCCAGTTTTGATAAGTCCTTTTGTTTGCTGGGTATACTCAGCAAAAGCCTGATTAGGTGCAGGGGATGGCTTGTGAGTTGCTGCTTGCGCAAGCCACTTATCATAATCTTCGGGGGACTCAACAACCACATTCGCCTGCATCGTAGCGAAGTAAGCACCGCTGAATTGGGAATCGGTCAATTGGTATTTGCCGACGCGGATGGGAGTGAATTCAAAGTCAATTGTGCGTTTGGGAATGATGTCTTGCTTGAGTCGGAAAGCGGGAATATAAAAGCCGTGGATCACGTCTTCTGATTGCAGTGCTAAACGAACGCGGCGATCGCTGGGCAAGTGTAATTCGGTACTGGTGATACCTTGATTGGGGTAGCGGAATACCCAAGCCCACTGCTTGGCGTTGACTTCAATGTTTTCTACGGGTTCAGTTGAGGAGTCAACAGGTGCAGCATACGCTGATTCCATCCCTACTGGGATATGCAGGTGGACAATTTCCATTGGACCGCGAATTGCCATTTGTTCGTAGACTTGATAGCTATAGCCTGCAATCCATAACACTACCAAAATTGGGATAGCTGTCCAGACAACTTCCAGTGTGACATTTCCTTCAATAGGAGGACCATCTTTAAAGTCATACCTGCCTGCTCGATGGAAAGTCACGGAATATATGAGAGTTACAGTCACTCCCAGGAAGATGAATGCGCCCAGTGTGACAAGAAAGCTGAACAAATCATCTATCAGTTGTGATTCAGCTGCAGCTTGCGGAGGAAGCCAAGAATACGCTTGCTGTCCTATCCAGAGACTGATAATAGTGAGGGCAATGCCTAACAGTAAGACGCGGAGTGTCAACGCACTTACAATGAGTCTCAAAACATTCCAGATTTTCATAGTCATTAGTCATTAGTCATTAGTCATTAGTCATTAGTCATTAGTCATTAGTCATTAGTCATTAGTCATTAGTCATTAGTCATTGGTCATTGGTCATTAGTCATTAGTCATTAGTCATTGGTCATTAGTCATTAGCAAAGAACAAATGACTAAGGACTGGAATTATTTACTTCAGCAGCGTATTGGGGTTTTGACCCAATCGCAACAACATGTCAGCAGTATTGTGTACACCAAATTCAGCAGCCAGTTGCGCTCCTAGTGTTCCATGTAGATACATCAGCAACATGATTGCAAACCCAGAAAACAGATAGCTCCACTGCACTTGTTGGCTTTCGTCTTTGCACCACACATAACGCTGCAATCCTCTCCAAACAGTCATGCCAACAATCAGCGTTAATAAGAAAACACCACCCACACCATGCCAAAGCATTGTTTCCATTGGTTGTAATCCCCAGGCACTCTTCACATCAGATGGTGCATCTGCTAGCATCATTTCGTAAAAGCCTGCTGCCACGGTAAAAAACGTGATAATAGCTGAAGCCAGCACGTTATACCAACCAACATCAAAGAAGTTGGAACGAACAGCGTTAATTGCTAAAAATTTGAAGATGAGAGTTTGTAAGGGGAACAAGACACCAACAACATCAAAGAGAATGCCAAGAATAAACAAACCTAGAGTGAGATGAACTAAGTTTGGATGAATTGGTATTGCATAGGGTAATCCGTTTGCGCCAAGATGCGTTTTTAATTGGTCAAGAATTTCAATGTTCATTGCAACAATCCCTCCTTGAGTGCTTCAACAACTGGTACTGTATGCAGTCCATAGACCCAAACCAGTTTGTCTCCGAGATACACTTGTACGCCAACCATAAGAGTTAAAATCAGTCCCAGCGCAAGATAAGAAAACGGTATCTTATGTGGAGTGCGGATACGAATGACATAGCGCCAAGCTGTAATAGATGCAAGAATTCCTGAAAGTGACCAGCCAAGGAATGTATGGAAATTCAGCACTGACTCAACAGCATCGTAAGGTTCTGCCAAACCTGCTTCAAACTGACCAAAAATGATGGCGATGAAGATGGAAATTGTAGCGAAAAACATATTCCACCAACTCACCTCAAAAAGACGAGAATTTCCTGTTAAATAGCCAATAACATCGCAAATGAAGGCAAACAATACCATCGCAATGACGAAGTGTACAACGATGGGATGAACTGTATCCGGATACGGTAAATTATGGTCATTCAAAGCTGGAAGGTAGTCAAACATGGTGTTCTCCTAGACATATCTCCTGAATCATTTGCCACTGCAATTCATGTATTCAGCAAATACTTTTTATACTGAAATTGCTCAGCCTAAAGAATGTTAATTTTCTACAAAAATTCATGTTTGTCAATTGGTGAAAAAATAACTTTTTAGGACTTTCTGTCAGCCGTTGTGGAGAGTCTTTAATAGTTATCATTTATCAGTCATCAGTCATCAGTTGCTTAATAACTGTTCATTATTAACTGATTGAATGAAAACTTACTATTTAACAGGGTGAAGTTTGAGTCATCCAGCGTGCAATAAACACGCGTCATAATTCGATACCTATTTTGAGGTTCAGATGCTCAATAATGAAGTCAGAACATAGCCACAGGTTTTCAGTTAAAACCTGCTTCAATAGCAGCCCCATGCCCAATCAATTTGCATTTTTGTGGTAATTTCTTCCCGTGAGCTATTTACCACTGTTAGCTATCTTAAACTTATGTAAATTAAATTTGTGTATCGTTTGATAGTTTCATATTTTTTTTATTTTGTTATAATGGGACGATAAAATTAACTTTTTTCTATCTTTAAGATTATAAAAAGTAGCACAAATAATCGCAGAATCAAGCATATCAACAATAGTTATGCAAACGCTTGCAGACAGTTTGTTCCAAGAAGCAAAGACAGTCGAAGCATCTAACGGTTCGGCTTGCTACTTTCCCCTTAATAATGGACGGTACGAGGTAAAGCCTGGTTTTATTCCTTTCGGCTTCTGCTTGGGTAATGGTGAGGTAGACAAGCAAGTCTTTCAAATTGATGATAACTTTACTCACTACCGTCAAGTTAAGCTATTGGCTCGGGCTGAACGGTTGAGCAAATATTACCAAACCTGTCATTATTCTGATACTGTTACAGGTGGCTTGCCATCAGGCATTGCTCATTTGATTATCGACCGTCTTACTCAAGAACACCCTCAATACTTTCACAGCGAACGGTTACCTAGTGGCAAACTGGTATTTTACAGCCAGCTAACCGGAGAAACCCTTTACCTTGATGCTAATTGGCAGTTACAGCAAATCGAAACTCAGGGTGAGCAAGTTATTCCACCTTACGCCTCCACTCTCGATGCTTTAGCAGCACAGGTACAAGAAGACATAGCAGTTATCTGTCGTTGGGCAGATGGTAGCAACTGGTTGAGTGCAGTTCATCTGTGCTACCCCAACCATTGGTCAGCCGAAGAAAAAATTGGCAAGGACTTTGTGACAGTACACTTACCTGTAGCTGGTATAGATAAAATTAATCGGCGGGCAAGTGCCATTATCAATACAATGATTGTCCGGGAACCAATGGTGCGCTTTTCTTGGGGCTTGAGTACTGATACTCGCCTCAACCATCATCCCGAACCACCTCCCAATGTACCAATTCACCAGTGGCAGGGGAGAATGTTTAATCGGGAAAACCCTCGACTGTTTCTTAGAATTGAACGACAAGTCATTTGGGGGTTACCAGAATATGATGCAGCATTATTCACCATCCGTACCTATTTTAGGGATTGTTGTGAAGTTAAAAAGGATATAAGTTTGCGGCATAAACTTTCTTCTTCTATCCAGTCTATGACACAGGAGTCCTTATTTTATAAGGGTTTGCTGGAGAATAGAGACAGCATCCTGGCATGGCTAGAGGAAGTTTGAGACATCAAAAAATGTGTTTCATTCCTTCCAGGGTGGGACTGGGAAATCCATATTCGTTGAGACAGCAGAGGCGCAGGGGGGAAAGAGCTCAAGAGCTTACCTTCACTCGTCAACTTCTTATCACCAACTGTATTGGTGTATGGAACTGTAGAATAGCCAGCGATGAGGTACTTGGTTGACACCCAAAGACTACCGTCAAGGTTGATTTACAATCGGAATGATAACATCAGCGCGATCAGATGAGAGGATAACCAAGATGGCGATTAACCTTGTCCTCAAGCCAGAAATCGAAGCCCAGTTGATTGCTCAAGCGGCTGCAAAAGGCATCCCTGTAGAGCAATACCTGCAATCGTGGATTGAAACCAACTTAGTCACTGAGACAGCGCAACCGTTCCACCAAACAGAAACTCCTGAAGAGTGGGTTGAGTTACTGGAAGCATTTACCAACAATCCTGCTCTTGCAAATGTTCCACCTCTATCAGACGAAGCGATTAGCCGCGAAAGTATCTATCGCGAACGAGAAGATAGCCAGCTATGAACTATTTGGTTGATACAAATTTCCTGCTTCGTTTGGCTCAGAATACCAGCCCCTTACAACAATATGCTCGTAATGCCTACTCAAGATTACGATCGCAAGTGGACATTTCAAAAGTAGTCATCATATTCAGGGCGATATTTTTCTTCTCCCAGCAAATCGATCGCTAAAGCATCGTTGGTATTCGGAAGTAGAAATGATTCATCTCTATCTTGATGCAACACTATTCACTCAGGAACTTCCAAATAAAAAAATAACCAATAATGTTTTTATATCTCTCTAAATTGCTACCACTGTTTTTCTATCCTCTGGGACTAGCTTGCTTATGCTTGCTGGTAGCACTTTTCATGTTATGGAAACGACCACGCACAGCAGCAGGAGCAATTGCGCTGGCGTTGATTCTATTGTTATCTAGTAGTAGTGGCTGGGTTTCTCGCTTGCTTGTGCAGTCTCTGGAATGGCAAAATCTTCCACTTGCTGAAATACCGACGGCGGAAGCTATCGTAGTTTTGGGTGGTGCGACTAAATCAGCTTTACCGCCACGACCATTTGTAGATTTAAATGAAGCAGGCGATCGCGTTATTTACGCTGCTCAACTCTACCGCCAAAAAAAAGCTCCCATTATTATCCTAAGTGGTGGTCGCATTGATTGGAAGGGAGGCGGTCCATCAGAGGCGGCGGATATGGCTACTATCCTCACTTCTATTGGTATACCAAAAGAAGCAATTGTACAAGAGCCTGATTCCCTCAATACTTATCAAAATGCGGTAAATGTCAAGAAACTTCTCAAGTCTCGTGGGATTCGTCGTGTTTTGCTAGTCACTTCAGCCATTCATATGCCGCGATCGCTTCTCATTTTTAAACATCAAGGTATTGATGTCATTCCAACACCTGCTGACTTTCTCATAAGTCAGGGTGAATTGCAAGAATTGAGTAGCACTCCAAAAGCAGCGTTACTGAATATCTTACCTGATGCTAACAATCTACACCTATTTACCTCTGCTTTGAAAGAATACGTTGGTATTCTTGCTTATCGTTTGCGCGGATGGCTGTAATAATGAATAAGAATTTGCAGACTCAATTCCCCATTTTTAACTCTTAACTTCTAAGTTAATTCAGATTATGTCTCAAGAGTTACCGCATATTATACCTTCACCTCAACCAGAAGTTGAGGATACATTTGCCGCATACCAAACAACTCATCAATTTTACACAGAAGTTCAGGCGCGCTCAGAGTTAAAGCAATATTGTGAGTGGTATTATTCTACAGCAGAGCGTCATCGTCAAGAGCTACAAAGAATGCGGGGCGAACTGAATATTATGCAGTGGTTTCGCAAAAGATAGATTGTTGAGCTAATATAGCTTTCGAGTATTTTTCTAAACGAGTTCTAGTAATAATAGTACATTTAGCTTTTGCTTTCCACAGATCCTTCGCAATCTCTGGGAATAATGTAAGAGTCATGTAGATAAAGTAGCGTACAGCCTCCTGCCAAAAGGAGGCTACTTATTTTCAGCGGTGTTCTGGTGCAAATGCAGTGATTTCACCGCAAATAAGCGATTTAGAGAATCTCTAATTCATTCTCACGCAAATGTGCCTTAAACTTTTTACTAAACTGAACATAAATCGGCAAATTAGCACTAACAGGTCTACCTTGCCATTGATTGACAATACCTATCACTTCACCTTCCGTGCCTTCGAGGTCAAAAGCTTTACCGCGATGCTCAGGATGATGGTAAACTATGACGGATTCTTTAACGCGGACGCGATCGCCAATTTTCATAATACTATTTACACCTAGTTTGTGTTCCACAAGTGTCTCCACAGCCATCCCTCACTGAACTTGCTTTTTTGAAAAATAGACTGCTTGCACATTTTGTTGCTGTTCGTACTTGGTTTGCACAGACACGACGTCTTAACGCCTCTGTCGCTGCTAGACAAACAAAGCCTGCCCATGCAGGCTTTATTATTCAATGATGAGCTTTAGTCCTTACCCCTTTGTTCTTCCAATCAACGAAGAGACGAACAGAGGTAGGGCAACATCAAAGTCCCCTCGTACTTCGGCAAGAGGTCTAGTCCTTATTATCTTCACTCTAGGATGTTCCCAAGGTCAACTCTTTCGCCAATTGGTGGAAATCTCACAAAAATCTAAGTCAAATCTTGCGCTTTCCAACCGCTCTGAAATTGCAGGGGTAGAAACTGAAATTTCTTTCTTCTTTTCTTCTTCTGGCTCAGTATTTTTACAGAAAATGCTGACGCTACAAACAATTTTTCTCTACTCTCTTGCTCGCCTAACTCCCTACCTCTACCTAGCCATATTTCCAGGGTGATTTCTCCCCATTCTTCTGATGTCATCCATATGAACAAAACGGCACGATCGCAACATATGGAAAATTTATTCCTGTTTTGTCTATCAAGAAGCGGAGGAGTAAAATGTCTTCACCGAACGCCTTACTGGCTTTGTCCAACAATATAGCTGATATTGTAGAGCAAGTTGGCGGTGCTGTTGTTGCTGTAAACGCTGGTCGGCGTGTTTCCCCTAGCGGTATCCACTGGCGTAATGGGATTATTGTTACTTCTGATGAGTCACTCCAGCGCTATGACGAAATCACGGTCACCTTATCAAATGGCACTACTGTACCTGTCACACTCATAGGGCATGACTCTACCACTGATGTTGCTGTCTTCAAAGTAGAAAATGCAGAAATCCCAATAGCAAACATAGGTGATGCCAAAACACTAAAAGTTGGTCATCTGGTACTGGGGCTAGGAAGAAGTAGCGAAGGTGACATTCGAGCCGCTCTGGGGACAGTGAGTGTTGTCAGTGGTGCTTGGCGGAGTATGAACGGTGGAAATATAGACCAGTTCATCCGTCCAGACATCATGCTTTACCCTGGTTTTGCGGGTGGACCACTTGTAGATGCTGCGGGTTTAGTGGTAGGTATGAACACATCGGGACGTCGCGGTACTGCTCTAACGATCCCAGCTTCTACAGTTAATCGGGTGATTGACCAATTGTTGGCAAAAGGACATATTACACGCGGCTACCTGGGCTTAGGGATGCAACCTGTACGCTTACCAAACAACCTGAGAACAGCACTCAATTTAACCTCCGTTGGTGGGGTGATTGTCGTTAATGTAGAGCCAAATGGACCTGCTGACAACGCTGGTGTGTTGATTGGAGATGTGTTGGTCACTTTTGATAGGACTCCCGTGGATGATACGGGTGATGTCTTAGCACTTTTGAATAGTGGCGATCGCATTGGCAAAACTGTCACAGTGCAGGTTATCCGAGGTGGCGCGTTAGTTGAGTTAGCAATACCAATTGGCGAACGATCTGCAACAGATGAGTGATACCAATTCAAATTTCAAAATTCACGCATTAGAACATGAGTATTGCAACAATGACACCCTTGACTGATGAATTAGCATTGGTAGCAGACGATCTACGCAAGGTGACTGTGAAAGTGCGTAGTAGTTCTTTTGGAAGTGGTTCTGGTGTTATCTGGCAATCGACCGAGAGAGATAGTTTAATTATTACGAATGCCCATGTCGCGACTAACAACAAAGCGACTGTGGAATTATGGGATGGACGAATCTTTGAGGCTGTACGTACCAATATAGACCCAACAAAGGATTTAGCGGCTCTCAAAATTGACGCGACTGACTTACCCACTGCAACTATTGGCAATTCGGATGCTTTACGAGTAGGTGAATTCGTCTTAGCAGTCGGGAATCCTTTTGGTGATAGCGGTGCTGTCACCACCGGGATTATCCACGCCAATCATCAACGTATCGTCATGGCTGATATTCGGCTGTTTCCCGGTAATTCTGGTGGTTCACTTGCTGACTGTCTTGGACGAATCATCGGGATTAATACTATGATTGTCAACGGTTTGGCTATAGCAATACCAAGCCTTGCTGTAGAACGTTTTTTGCATGGAAATCGTCAAAAGCTTGGCGTGACGGTGCAACCTGTGCTAGTGAATGCAACCAACAAACGCAACTTGGGTTTATTGGTGTTGTCGGTCAATTCTGGAAATGTTGCTGAAACTGCTGGTGTGCTTGTTGGTGATGTCCTTATTGGAGTTTCTGGGAAATTGTTTACCAGTCCTCATGATTTAAGCAACTATCTTGAGCATACCAACAGCAGCGAAGCATTATCGTTACAAATCCTGCGTGGCGGACGGCAATTAGTTTGTCAGGTGGCGGAAGTGGTATGATTCGGGTGTTTGTAGTTGCTGCTTCCCCAGTGGTGCGGGCAGGATTGTCAGCAGTTGTGGCGACAAGTTCCAAACTCACAGTTGTAGGTAGTGCATCAAATTTGGATACATTTACCAAGGAATTTGAGCAACTACAGCCCGATGTCGTGCTGCTGGATGTGAGTGGTCACTTTCAAGAATTCGTCTGGGAAAAATTGCTCTCCTCACAGCAGCCATATCCATTTGCAATGATTGTTCTGACTGATGAACTCGATAGTTTAGACTTGGAAGCAGCACTGCGTGCTGGTGTACGCAGCATATTGCCAAGTACCAGCACAGAGTCGGAAATTGTCGCTGCTGTTGAGGCGATCGCCCTTGGACTAGTCGTGCTGCACTCTGATACTATCGAGTCTGTGCTTCCTTTAAAACAGTCGAGCGTGCGAGAAAAAGAAACTGCACCTGCTGTGCAAGCGCTGACACCACGAGAAATAGAAGTTTTGGAGATGCTTGGTTTTGGACTGGGTAATAAGGCGATCGCCAAACGTTTAAATATCTCCGAACATACTGTTAAGTTTCATGTCTCATCTATTTTTCAAAAGCTGAGTGTCTCAACACGTACAGAAGCTGTGACTGTTGGTGTGAGGTTGGGTTTAATCATGCTATAACCGCTCAAAAATCGTTGCTTTTACCAAGATATATGTGAAACGGCGGGGCATTTTATTTTTTGGGTCTCCCTATATTATCCCTATTTTGTAACTTTTGCAGTGGCAAAATCTCAAGGTGGGTTTCTATTTAACCTGGGAAACTTGTAATAGACATCTTTGAAAACTAACCTAAAACTCTTGCGCTGTCTGGGTTAATGTTTGATTTCTGGAGATGTCTAATGGAAACGTATTGCTAATGCAGGCAACATGCCTGCATTACCTTTTCATATCCCTTATAAGGTTCCTCTTTAAGTTGGTAGCCCATGATTAATCAAGCAAATACAAAAAACCCAAGCAACTAACAAGAGCTTTGTAGTTTCGCTAACACCAGGGTACACCTCTACCAGAACTGTTCTTTATTTTAAGTGAGGAGAACATAATGGTTGCATTAAAGAGCGGACTTAAGATAAGAAAGTTAGCTGCGACGCTACTCCTACTGGGAAGCAGTTGCATCGCCCTTGAGCTACATACCGACCCTGCTGTGGCTGTCGATCCCGTAGATGCAGTATGTTCAAACAGGATGACTCTGAGTGTTACTGGCAACCTCAAGGTTCCGTATTGCAGCAACAAAATTTTAGACCAACCGGATCTATCTGTACAGCGTGCTGTCATCGTGATTCATGGCACAAGCAGAAATGCTGATGATTATTATCAGTACATGGAGGATGCGGCGAAAAAGGCTGGAAAACTCGACGGAACGATTATCTTGGCTCCCCAATTCCTTCGAGAAGAAGATATCGAAAGTCGCAATCCTGGAAACGACGTTTTATTTTGGACAAACGATGGCTGGAAGGAAGGCGACTCGTCCCTATCGACCTCCAGCAACCCACGCCCAGCCCAAGTCAGTTCCTATGATGTCGTCAATTTCATGATGGCGAAACTGGCAAACCGCAATGTTTTTCCCAATTTGCAAACTATTGTGATTGCTGGACATTCTGCCGGTGGACAATTCACCAATCGATTTGCTGCTGGTAGTCAGGAACCGATAGTTGAGTCAACTGTTATTCCAATGCGCTACATCGTCGCCAATCCGTCTTCCTATCTATACATGGATGAAAAGCGCCGAGTTGCAGGAACAGTTGATAAGTTTGCGATTCCAACTGCCCAAGAGAAGTCTAATTGTCCAAACTATAACGAATACAAGTATGGACTGGAGAAGCTTAACAGCTATATGCAGAATATTGGGGTGAACAAAATCAGGTCACAATATGCTCAACGGCAAGTAGTCTACCTACTCGGAGAGCAAGATACCGACCCGAATGCTGACTCGCTGGACAAAGACTGTCCCGCTATGCTCCAAGGGAAACAACGTTTTGAACGAGGAACTATTTTTTACAACTACCTCCAACAGTATTACGGTTCTACCATCCAGGGCAACCATACGAAAGTAACCGTGCCTGGTGTCGCGCATAGTGGGCGTGATATGTTCAATTCTGACCAGGGTATTCAGCAAATCTTTGGCAGTTCACCCAACCACCACCTCAACCACCCAACCCAACCCACCTACCCAACCTCAACCTCCAACTCC
>JAAUSC010000264.1 GCA_012031965.1 Scytonema sp. RU_4_4 | reverse complement strand
ATTCGTCTTTATGTTTTAAGATTTTACAGATATTTGGGTTGGAACATAAATTGTACAATTGTTTTTGACCATTAATTCACCATACCGTCAACATATGACTCGTGCCAAGCTCCGCTATCAGTGTAGCGGCAGTCCTATCGTCGGTTCTTGATAGGATAAAATAAAAACCGATTAGCGTCAAAAAATAGAATGTAAAACTCATGGCAGACCAAATGCAGTGGGCAAACGCCTTATCAACCCGTCCTTCTTTGGAAGCAGCCGTTACAGATGTAGTACAACAAGCAGTCTCGTCGTTAACAGTACCTGCTGATTTGGGGCTGGTATTCATTTCGTCTGCTTTTACAAGTGAGTATTCCCGGCTTTTACCTTTACTTGCTGAGCGACTTTCAGTGCCTATGCTTATTGGTTGTAGCGGTGGTGGTGTTATTGGCACAACTGAGTGCGGACAAATCCATGAGTTGGAAGCAGAACCCGCCCTGAGTTTGACGTTAGCGCATCTGCCGCAAGTGAGTATTAAAGCCTTTCATATTATTCCTGATGAATTACCAGACTTAGATAGTCCGCCAGATGATTGGATTGATTTGATAGGTATGCCATCAACACCCGCGCCTCAGTTTATACTGCTATCTAGCTCGTTCTCATCTGGAATTAACGATTTATTACAAGGGATAGATTTTGCTTATCCTGGGTCGGTGACGGTGGGAGGACAGGCAAGTGGAGGCGGTTTGGGAGGTCGTATCGCCTTATTTTACAATGGCAGAGTGTATACAGAAGGAACAATTGGTGTTGCTTTGAGTGGCAATATTGTCTTGGAAACGATTGTGGCACAAGGATGCCGACCGATTGGTAAACCGTACCAAGTGACAAAGGGCGATCGCAACATCATCATGGAACTAGATGAGCGAATACCATTGATTGTCTTGCGAGATCTCATTGCTGAGCTGAGTGAAGAAGACCGAATGCTAGCACAACACTCCCTGTTTGTTGGGTTGGCGATGGATGGATTCAAGCAAGATTTACATCAGGGAGACTTTTTGATTCGTAGTATCCTGGGGGTAGATCCAACGGCTGGGGCAATTGCCATTGCAGACTATATTCGACCTGGACAACGCCTGCAATTTCACCTGCGCGATGCTCAAGCTTCTGCTCAAGACTTGGAATTCCTTTTAGAAAGTTATCACAGAAAACAAGTTGCACAACCCTCTGCAGTTGGTGCGCTGATGTTTTCCTGTGTGGGACGTGGTGAAGGACTCTACGGAAAACCTAACTTTGATTCTGAACTGTTTAGACGCTACCTCAAAGATATCCCTTTAGCAGGCTTCTTTTGTGGTGGAGAAATCGGTCCTGTGGGTGGTAATACTTTGCTACACAATTACACCTCTGTTTTTGGAATTTGCCGTGCTATTGAAAGTAGGGAATAGATGACAGATTTTTCTTTGTCCCCCTAGAGTAATAACGTAGTGTTGTTATCAATAAAGGATGGAGTCCCACATGGTGCGATCGCACCATATTTCTCAAAGTAGCGACGCAATTCGCTTGGAAAGTTAGGATAATCAAACAAAGCATCTCCATCAGCCATATTTGCCCAAAACTCACGTAAGTTGGGAGCTAATTCTGTTGCCTGGGACATTGGTAAATTTAAGGGAGGCAGAGTTAGTAACTTAACAAGGAAGGGAAAACTGCGATCGCCCATCCACTTTCTGGATGTGTGTTGCAAGTTAGGGAAATCAGGTACTGACGTGACACGATAGGATAAAATTTGCAACCATTGTTGACCGTGATTATCCTGATGAAATTCTAAAATTCGGTAAGGATGAGGGTAGCTGACTAAAGAACCTGTCGTGATATCGTATACGCCATCGCAATAAGCAACGTCTTGAACATGCAAGTGTCCTGTGAACACCAACCGAACACCGTAGCGCTTCAGAATCTGCAATAGTTCTGGCGCATTTTCTAACATGTAACGATTTGCCATTGGGTGGCGTAATTGATTAGGAAGGTGTTCAACAACATTGTGATGCACCATGACTAACACAAATTCATCACCACACTCTGCTAAGACTTCTTCTAACCACCGTAGCTGTTGGGTATCTAACCGTCCTACCTGCTGTCCTTGGTCGTCAAAAGAGTTAGAATTTAGACCGATAAGCCTAACACCTGGCAGTAACTGACAAGTGTAGTAAAGTTGCTCAGTATTGCTGTAGCCATACTTACGGTAATAGTGCGGAAAATCCAAGACAGCAATGGATTGCTCATTTGCCGCTACAACGGGCACATCATGATTACCAGGAACAACATAGACAGGAAAGGGAAGCTGTCTTAAGCGTTCTTGCAACCAAGCATGATTATCTGGTTCACCGTGCTGAGTTAAATCTCCTGGAAGCAAAAGAAAATCTATATTAAGTTGTGTTAAATGTTCTAGTACACTTTCAAATGCAGGGATGCTAACTTCCACCAAATGAAAACGACTGGGATGATTCCAGATCGTATGGGAAAGCGCAAGGTGCAAGTCGCTAACCACAGCAAAGCGAAAATTTGAAATCATTGATTTAATGACTATTTTAAAAGTCGGGTGTAAAAAACTCTTTTTAGAAAGAGTATAACCCTTGCTTCGCTACGCTGCTTGCCAGTGAGACTGCTTAACATTTGTACATAAAATTTGTCGGTTTTTTTCGTTCATCAAAAAGAAGGCAAAATTTGCTCGAAATATTGGAGCTTTTTCCGGTATGTTGCTAGTATCCGAGGAAAAATAAGTGCCCTCAACCGACATTAGCAATAACCTGTCCAATATCTTGAGGGGTTGCACCTGTTGCGAGCATTGCTCGAATCAATAGCTCGATTGAGACTGAAGCATCTCCATTTTCAGCTTTTGCAATCCGGGGTTGACTAGAGTTCATTTTAGAAGCAAGTTCAGCTTGGGTCATCAGTTGTTGCCGACGTTCCTTCAAGCTTCGACTAAGAGCTAACTTAATTTCGACAAAGATAGTTTCCTCCGGTGTTAACTCCAAAAAATCTGATACTGTCCCAATCTTCCAGCCTTTAGATTCTAAGCGTTCTCTCTTTGCTTGATCCATCACATTACTCCCGTTGGTCAGTGTCATACTTGCTCAGTCGCTTTTTGCAAACTTCTATCACGTT
The DNA here is from genome assembly GCA_012031965.1 of Scytonema sp. RU_4_4. Classification (GTDB taxonomy): domain Bacteria; phylum Cyanobacteriota; class Cyanobacteriia; order Cyanobacteriales; family Nostocaceae; genus Brasilonema. The sequence goes on along the minus strand of JAAUSC010000264.1, from coordinate 5,060 downwards.
TTTAGGTGTTGCTCTCGTCGTTTTGTTAAATACCTCAACAATCAAGATTGCATCGTCATCAATTCGGTAGATAATTCTCCAGTTTTTGTCTTCATCTCGAATACGCAGTTCGTGACAGTGTGCTCCAATACTTGGCATAGGTCGCGAATGAGGTAGCCCAAGATTTTCGCCTTCTTGTAATTGCCTGAGCAGAACGCCTGCTTCTATCCGCGCTTCTTGACTCAAAGGTGGAGTCTTTACCTCACCGTGCAGCCAAACCAAAGGTTTACTTGGTTGTTCCATGCCATACTTATACCATATCTGATATATTGGTGTGCCTCTGCCGTCTAACAATTCGCTTGAAGCGGACAGACGCAAGCTTGTGATCCAATAAAGGAATAAGGAGAGTCAATTTTGGCAATTGTCAGAGTTCGTCAACACGTTAATCCACTTTCGCAAAAGTATCAAACACTCCTCAATCCCCTTGACTGGGAAAAAGTCTACGCCAAGCCAAACCAACCCCTACATCTAGATATTGGAGCCGCACGAGGGCGGTTTTTGTTGAGCATGGCAAAAATAGAACCAGACTGGAATTTTCTGGGTTTGGAAATTCGGGAACCGTTAGTGGTAGACGCGAACAAGTGGCGGGATGAATTTGGACTGACAAATCTCCACTATGTGTTTTGCAATGTGAATAACTCATTACGCTCACTTTTATCTTCCCTACCCAAGGGAAGTCTACAACGCGTCACAATTCAATTTCCTGATCCCTGGTTTAAAAACCGTCATGCAAAACGGCGAGTCGTGCAACCAGAATTAATTGCAGAACTGGCAGAATTTCTTGTACCTGGGGGTATTGTATTTTTGCAATCGGATATTGAGTTTGTGGCGATGGAAATGCGCGATCGCTTTACAAATCATCCTGCTTTTCAAAGACTTGGTAGAGGAGAATGGCTAGCCCAAAATCCGTTACCAGTTCCCACAGAACGGGAAATGGTGACAATGAACAAAGGTGAACCTGTGTATCGTGCTTTGTTTGAAAGAGTGAGTTCTTAATTGAGAGACGGAATTTTTTTTCTTATCGTACTGGTACAAAGCCTGCCTTTTCAACGAACTGCTGCCCTTTTTTGGACAGTAGTAGGTTGACGTATGCGACTCCAGCAGCTTCTTCAGGTGTCCCATCTCGACGAAAAACCACAAATATACGTCTGGTCAGGGGGTAAGTGCCATCCCAGAACGCTGCTGTGTTGAGCCGATTACCATTGATTGTGAGTGGTACATAATTCTTGCTGTCGTCAGGAGCTAGAGCAACGGGACGGATCGTCTGCTGACTAATAATGAGCGCTGCTGTACCGATACCAATCGCGCCTGGGGTAGAGGTAACCTTACGGAAAATATCAGTATAGTCGCGGGTGGATTGCACCTTGGGGCTGACACTTTCAGCCTCTGAACCAAGAAGCGTTTTGATTAAGCCACTAGATTTGGCGTTCCTGTTGAAAGGTAGGATTGGTAAATCTGGTCCTCCCACATTTTTCCAGTTAGTAATTTTGCCCTTGTAAATATCCCGTAGTTGGTTCACAGAAAGCCCAGGGATGGAAATATCTGGATGGACAAAGCAGCCAATCGCATCGATGCCAACTGGTACCTGTTCTAAAGTAAAACCGCGTTCACGTGCTTTGTTGTACTCAGCATCCTTAAGGGGTTGAGTGGACTGAGCAACGCTCAACTCACCATCAAGCAACATGGCGATACCTATAGTGCTACCAGGTTTGTTGTTGTTGGGTTCGGTGTAGCGCATATGAAAATTTGGGTGCGCTTGGTTCATAGACTTTTGTGTGCCTTGAGCGGTTAAAGATGCGAAGGTGGTAGCACCACCGTAATTGAATGTCCCTTCTGGCACATTTGGAACTTCCCTCATAGAATTGTAAAATTTAATACCAAGAGGAATCTTGTTAGAAAAAATGTTTGGAGTATTGGGAGTGATTGGGGATTTGACTTGATGCCAGAAAAAGTAACCTCCCACACTAAAAAATAGTAAAAATATGCCTATTAAACTAATGACACCCACGAACAGTGTAGACCTGGCAATTTCGTTGCTGGTAGATACAGAAGCCATAACAAGAGGTTTGCCGCACTTTTGACAATGTGTAGCCCTACGAGGATTTGCATCATAGCTACACCACCGACAGATAATATTTCCCCTTGTATTGGATTTGTTAGTTTTCATAAATTTTCCCAAAGTTTTATCTTGTAGTTTGCAGGTTTGCAAAAACAAATTTTTTGTTTGTTTTACCAGCTGTTGGGAATGGCTTTGATGTTATGCACCCGCTCCAAAATTTGTTTGCCCAGTTCCACAAAAATAGCATCACTCCGCTGTGGAAACCAGCAAAGACGATGAGCAAATTCATCGCCTTGTGACTTCTTTAATCTTTATAAGGTATCACATTATATTTTGGTAAATTTATAATTCAAACTTTTTGTTGATTTTTGTCGAGAGTCAAAGTACCTTTTCTAACAATAATTTGATGACTTGATGGTCTTATTCCACCGAAAGATTAAGTCTTTAGCAAAGGCAATGTAACAACAAAGGTCGTACCTACTCCAATCTCACTATGAATTGAAATCTCATCACTGAGTTTAGATCCAACAAGATAACATCGTAGGTTCCCCTACTGAGTTCTTGGAGGGCTTCCCCCAATCTTTTGACATGAACCAAATTAAACTCATGGGACTTGGCTTGCTTCAGAAACTCTTGTAACAATCTAGCTTCTGCCAGATTGTCTTCAATCAACAAGATTTTTACTGAATAGCTTATAGCCATAGTCTTGTGTTTCCACCCCCATTCCTTCTCTTATGAAACCGAAGTGATAGGTAAAAAATGAAGAGAAAGGAGTCCACAATTTTGTAACGTCCTCATCTTCTATTTTCCCAACCCTCATCATCACCTTTTTTCCTGACCCAAATTTTGCTGGGATTAATATAATCAAGACTTTCCTCTAATAGTCCTGCTTGGATTCTCTCGATTTGAAAAGAGTCGAGTAAATCTTCTAGTTTTGTTTGCAGCAGATTCTCAGCAGATATGCCAAAAATAGAAGATACGTTACTGCTAACCTGTAATATTGTCAACTCAGGTTCTTTGAGAACAAACAATACTCCATGAGGTTGAATTTGACTATGAAGATGAATTTGTGGTTCTTTCAAGTTAGTCAAATTAATGCCTTGGAATTGTAAATTACTAACCATCCCAACTCTCCTGCTTTTCCAGGATTCTTCAAAAGAAATATTAATATGGTTTAACACCTTCTTAAGGGTTACACATCAAGTTCATGCAGTTTCTTAACACTCTATAAATTTACTTCATACATAATCATAAGAATGTTAAAGAGTTAATTCTCTGTTTGAATTGATAGATAAATAAATTTACAGATTTGCCATAATTTGCTTGCCTGCCATAGTAGTGTAACAGTCAATAACCCTGATAAAAGATAACAAATGTTAAAAATATGTGATGAACTGCACTCTATATATGTAGCTCTGTTAAGTTCAGCTGTAACGTACTAGTACAAGAAGGCAGTCCCGATGAAAAAATTTCACCCGGACAGAAACCGGGTTTCTACGCACGCGAACTACCCTTAACCGAATCGTATTGGCTACACATGTAGGTTGGGTTGAAGCACGACGAAGCGCGTAGCGTGTCCGCAGGACATAACCCAACGCCTACAATGACTGTAAATGTTCGGTTTCGCTCCGTTCTATCTCCTGCTTGCACACCATGTTCTAACCTTAAAGTCAAACGATATTGGTCTGAACTCCAGCAAAATAGATTAGATAAATTAATAAGTTAATTGATAATTTTGTTTAGTTTACTTTTTGACATCAGATATTTCAATCAAAAAATGTACTGATTTGTGATACGGGAGCCAACCAAGAGAATTGGAAACTGTCTAGTACAAAAAGTAGATAAAAGTCTTGCCAGTGATAAATGTGAATAACTTTGAGTCTAGTTTATTACAAAATTATATTGGTACTATTTAGGGCATAAGAATATCTATTTTAAGGTTGGTAATACTTAGCTATTAGCGCTAAAAAATACAATATTTTAGACAATAAAGTCAATGATGACTAAAATACTGTTCCAATTAAGTGTATTTAGTTTTCAAATAGTATTTTCTACGAAATCAACATTTTGACACTTGTAGCTATGCATGAAATTGGATAAAAGAGTGCGATTATCGCACCAAGTTATGCTCTTTTACAAAAGGGTAGAGATAGAAACTGAAAAATCTCGCGGTAGTCGAGTGCTCTGCATGAACTAGGGCTTATTTTCGCCTTAGTTATTACTTTTTTATGAATCATTTCAAAAAAAACAATAGTGATGCTTTAAGTAAACTAATTTAGGGTGGTAGTTTATGGAAATATGGGTAAACTTGGAGTTTGGTGACGGAAACTTTGAGCGCGGGTTTGGTAATCTCAATCTTGAAGTGACGGTAGCAAATGCACAGCGTCACATCACACAACTAGAAGTGCAATTACCCCCAAATGCCGAAATTCCAGTTTCCTATCAACGTTGGAAAGAGCAATACTACTCGTTACTGAAGCATTCCAGAGGTGGTTTTAAAAATAACCAAGTCACTCATATTTCCAAAACAGATTGTTACGATTCTGCTCAGCGTTTATGCCGTCACCTTCATCAGTGGCTTTCCCCTATTCAATCAGAATTAAAACAAGCATTACCACAATACCCCCAGCCAGAGATTCGTCTAGTTATCCATACACAGAAAATTGGATCACAGATAACCAAGGACATTTTACATCGACTCCCTTGGCAGGAATGGGATTTTTTTGCTGAAAATTTCTCTTGTGAAGCGGCTGTTTGTTTTCATTCTTGTGTTGCAAGTACTACGGCATCAAAAGAATTATCCACTTCTAGTAAAATTAGAAGACCTAGGATTATTAGTATTTTGGAGATAGTAAAAATATTGATACTAGTGCCGATAAAGATTTACTGCAAAATTGCAGAAACGAGCAGCCGAACTCATAGTTCTGACTGAACCAAATCGTTCAGATTTTAACGCGCTCTG
>JAAUSC010000065.1 GCA_012031965.1 Scytonema sp. RU_4_4 | reverse complement strand
CCTACACGTACTTCATACACGCACCTAGAAAATTTTTGAGTTGTGCGCACTTCGGGAAGCTGGGTCGCGCACGCTCATTTATTTCCTAGATAAAATCTACGTCTGTGATGTTGCTGGCACTTACTCCAAGCACGGTCGCTATCAGTTCTCCAGTGTCAGCGATTGTGATCTCAGCACCAGTGCTTCCGTCGGTGATGGTCAGTTCTGTAAAGTCGACGACGAACTCATACTCGAAGAGGTCTGTACCATCCTCAAAGGCTTGGATGATATCGCCTACAGGAGCAGGCTCCGGATCGAGTGGATCTTGCACAAATCCCGTACTTTCTAACTGGAGTGTGTCAGCGCCGGCTCCGCCAGTGAGCGTGTCGGCGAACTCTTGACCATCTAGGTCTTCTCCACCAAAGAGAATGTCATTGTCATCTCCACCATTGAGAAAGTCAATTCCACTTCCGCCATTGAGGGTGTCATTGCCAGCATCTCCATTGAGGTTGTCATCGCCACCTCCACCTAACAGGTTGTCATTGCCACCTCCACCTGATAGGGTGTCATTGTCTTCTCCACCATCAATTAAGTCACCGGCAGTTCCGCCAGTGATGTTCTCTGTACCAGCTCCACCATAGAGGGTGCTAGCGTCGTCACCTTCGTCAACGAGGACATCGTTACCGTCACCACCATCTAGGGTGTCAAGACCAAGACCACCGCTGAGGTAGTCATCACCGGCTGAGCCATAGAGTTTGTCATCGCCAGCTTCGCCCAACACGGTGTCATTGCCATCTCCGCCATCGACGAAGTCATTGTCAGCACCGCCCAAGACGATGTCATTGCCAGCACCGCCCAACACGGTGTCATCGCCAGCATCGCCGCTAACGAAGATGTCATCGCCATCTCCGCCATCGACGAAGTCACTGTCATCTTGGCCATGGAGGGAGTCAATGCCAGCTCCGCCCAACACGGTGTCAAAACCAGCACCGCCTAACCCGGTGTCATTGCCTTCTCCGCCATCAACGTTGTCTTTGTCGTCTCCACCATCAATGAAGTCATCGCCAGTATCGCCCACGAGGTCGTCTTCCAAGCCAAAGCCAAAGATCCGGTCATTATTAGCGCCGCCATCAATGGAGTCTTTGTTGCTACCGCCAACGAGGGAGTCATTGCCAGCGTCGCCATTGAGGTTGCCTTCCTCAATTCCGGAAACTAGGGTGTCAGCGCCGTCTCCACCGTGGAGATCGCCTTTGCCCTCTCCGCCATCAAGGAAGTCATTACCAGCGTCGCCATAGAGGGTGTCATCGCCACCATCCCCATAGAGCTTGTCATTGCCATTTCCGCCATTGAGGGTGTCACTGCTGTCTCCACCATTGAGGGTATCAGCACCGTCCCCACCATTTAGGAGATCGTCACTACCTTCCCCAAAGAGTTTGTCAGCGCCTAATCCACCATTGAGGATGTCTTTGCTGCTTCCGCCATAGAGGTAGTCATTACCACCGTCGCCATTGAGCTCGTTATCATCCTCTCCGCCATCCAGGGTGTCAGCACCAGCTCCACCATTGAGTGTGTCCTTGCCTATGTCACCGAACAGCGAGTCGGCGCCGCCTAAGCCATTAAGGATGTCATCACCCTCATAGCCGTAAATTTCATCGCTGGCACCGGTACCGTTGAGAATAGGCTCTTCTATGCCATTATCGCTTAGCGGTGTTCCATCGATTCTAGCCATGATCCAATCCTTGTTTTCAAAACAGAAATTTTGCTAACTCACTTGAACGTGCTTGATGCACGATACAAAATCACTTGTTGCATGCAATTCTCACCCTCCCCTCTCTCAAGTTTGGGACAGGGGTGCAGAACGCAGAGTGAGAACTAAGCGTTGTCTCATCTTATTGGTCGTTGACCCACCCGATTGTGACGCCCAGACAGGTTTGGTGGTATGTACTTCACGCACACAACCACTTGGCATTTCCAATAGCAAAGCAGAGAAAAAGATGACTCACTCTCGTCTGCACTCAGGAGCACCAATAGTTGCCCAAGTTGTCCAGAAATCTTTAAATGGGACAATATGTATAAGTTAGTGACTCGATTCCCTTTTTCGCGGGGGTTCGGCAGTCACCTAACTCTCCTCCTAAAGAAGGAGATACAAAAGACGCTGCTTATTGCATTATTTAAGCAGTCATAAAAAACTGCTTATCCTATAAGATCTAAAAAAGAAAAAGGGGTAATTAACGAAGGGACAATGGGTCATTTCTATTGTCTCTTGTTGTTTCTTATTTGACCTTACATTCCGAACAATACAATATATTTTTGTGAGATGACAATGACATCTCACTGAAATAAAGGAAAAAAGTACTGGAATAAAAGTAAAAAATGACCTGATACCAAGTTGCAATCACTAGAGCTAATCTGTCGTGTTGAGCTTAAGGTAGTGAAGTGAAGCATCTGGCAAGATTCTTCCCTTCGGTCAGAATAACATCTTAGAATGCAACTTGGAATGAAATAAATAGAAAAAAGTACCTGACATAAAAGTAAAAAATGACCTGATACGCAAGTTGCAATCACCAGAGCTAACCTGTCGTGCTGAGCGTAAGGTAGTGAAGGCAAGCATTTGGCGAGATTCTTCCCTTCGGTCAGAATGACATCTTAGAATACAACTTGGTATGACATAAAGGAAAAAAGTACCTGAGATAAAGGTAAAATTTCTTACGTTGTTGTGCGGTTGAACCCTCTGACTTTTCACGGGAAGTCCTCAAACAACGAAACCACGTAGTTTTTCCACAACCTAATTCTCAAATGAACTTGTGAGGTTCAAAACTTGCGTGTTGTCTATTGCTACGAAAATATTCCGCCGCTGTAAGGCGGCGGAATACTGAGCTTTTCCCGCTCAAAGCTGAACTATGTGGCTTTTACCACAGCATGTTTGGGGGAAATTGTAGAAATATCGGAGGCGTGCGCACTTGGGGAAGCTGGGCGCGCACGCTCATTTCCTAGATCACAAAATCCGCCTCGGTAATCGTGATAGCGCTTGTCGAATTCACTGTCGCTATCAGTTCGGGGGTTGTGAACTCAGGGTCATTAACAACGCTTATCGTCACGCTGGTAGTGCCGTTACCGGTGATGGTCAGTTCTTCAAAGCCGACGAGGAACTCATACTCAATGAGGTCTGTACCATCCTCGAAGCCTTGAATAATGTCGCCTGGAGGAGCAGGTTCTGGCTCGGCTGGATCTAGTATAAATCCTGTGCTTTCTAACAGGAATACATCAGCGCCGGCTCCGCCATTCAACACGTCGGCTACGGTTTGACCTTCTAGGTCTTCTCCACCAGTGAGGGTGTCATTACCCGCTCCGCCCAAGACCCGGTCAACGCCGATACCGCCATTGAGGGAGTCATCGCCAGCTTGACCATTGAGGGTGTCATCGCCACCTCCACCTAAGATGGAGTCATTGCCACCTCCACCTAATAAGGAGTCATTGTCCTCTCCACCATCAATTAAATCACCTTCAGTTCCGCCAGTGATGGTCTCTAAACCAGCTCCACCCAAGAGGGTACTAGCGCCAGCTTCGTCAAAGAGGACATCATTACCGTCACCACCATCCAGGGTGTCAAGACCAAGACCACCGCTGAGGTAGTCATCACCGCCATAGCCAAAGATTTTATCATCGCCGTCGCCGCCGAGAAGGGAGTCGTTACCACCACTCAAGCTGTCACCATCGCCTTCAATGGTGTCATTACCAGCACCGCCCAAGATGGTGTCAGCACCAGGCGCACCCAAGGTGTCATCGCCTTCCAGGAAGTCACCGTCTTCCCCGCCATCAAGGTAGTCATTACCAGCTGAACCGGACACGGTGTCACTGTCAGCGCCACCAAAAGCTCTGTCATCGCCATCGCCGCCATCGACGTTGTCACTGTCAGCTCCGCCATCAAGGGAGTCATTGCCAGCTCCGCCCAACACAGTGTCAAAACCAGCACCGCCTAACACGGTGTCAGCGCCGTCTCCACCATCAACGTTGTCTTTGTCGTCGCCGCCATCAAGGTAGTCATTGTCAGCACCGCCAAAGAGGTCGTCTTCTAAGCCATTGCCAAAGATTCGGTCATTACCAGCGCCGCCATCAATGGAGTCTTTGTCACTACCGCCAACGAGGGAGTCAATCCCACCGTCGCCATTGAGGTTGCCTTCGCTAACTCCGGAAACTAGGGTGTCAGCGCCGTCTCCACCATTGAGTTCGCCTTTGCCCTCTCCGCCATCAAGGAAGTCATTACCAGCGTCGCCATTGAGGGTGTCATCGCCACCATCCCCATAGAGCTTGTCATTGCCGATTCCGCCATTGAGGGTGTCACTGCTGTCTCCACCATTGAGGGTATCAGCACCGTCCCCACCATTTAGGAGATCGTCACTACCATTCCCAAAGAGTTTGTCAGCGCCTAATCCACCATTAAGGATGTCTTTGCTGTCTCCGCCAACGAGGGAATCATTACCACCGTCGCCATTGAGTTCGTTATCATCCTCTCCGCCATCAAGGGTGTCAGCACCAGCTCCACCATTGAGTATGTCCTTGCCTTTGTCACCCACCAGCAAGTCAGCACCGCCCAAGCCCGACAGAGTGTCATCACCTTCCAAGCCGTAAATTTGATCGGCGCTACCGGTACCTGTAAGATTATCGCTTTCGAGTGTTCCGTTGATTACAGCCATAACTCAATCCTTGTTTTCAAAACAGAAATATTGCTAACTCACTTGAACGTGCTTGATGCACCATGACAAAATCACTTGTTGGATGCAATTCTCACTCCTCCCCTCTCCCAAACTTGGGAGAGGGGCGCAGAACGCAGAGTGAGAAAATGGAACTCATCAAACATACTCTGTATCACCTCATGATTAAGTATCTACAAACCGTATCCTCTAGTTGAGAGTTCAAGCAACAACAACAATGTCACTTGTCGTAATCAAAAGATTGTTAGACAGTCTGGCTAGCTCCACTTGTGAAGTACTACCTGTGCCATCTACGTCGAAATACAAGACACCAATGCTGGTGTCATAGATAAAGCGATCTGAGGAATCACTTGCAAGTGAACCATAGTGGAACTGAGCGGCTGTAATTGGAGCACCTGCTGTTAGCCCACCACCGAAACCAGCAGCGGAGACAAGGAAGACATCATTATTACCACTGACATTAGAAAAATCTGTGATGTCGTCAATTCCTTCAGCTGAGCTATTGAAGACAAACCTATCATTACCAGCACCTCCGGTTAGGGTATCATTACCCGAACCACCAGTCATGGTATCACTGCCAGCTCCGCCATTGGCGATGTCATTGTTGTCTCCGCCATCAAGACGGTCATTACCATCTCCGCCATTGAGGGAGTCATTCCCCAAGCCAGCAATGAGGGAATCACTACCGTTTCCGCCAACGAGGGTGTCATCACCGGAATCACCATCTAAGGTATCAGCACCGTTCCCGCCATCAATGGAGTCACTACCATCCCCGCCCAGAAGGGAGTCAACGCCTAACCCGCCCAAGAGGGTGTCATTACCAGACCAAGCATCAATAGTATCATTGCCGTCCCCGCCTAGAAGGGAGTCATTACCAAACTCGGCATCAGTGATGCTACCGCCCTCAATGACGAACCCGCCAAGGGAATCATCGCCAGCCCCGCCAATAAGCGTGTCCTCACCTTCCTGACCAAACAGAGTGTCATTCTCAGTTCCCCCATCTAGGAAGTCATTACCGTTGGCACCATCAAGGAAGTCATTACCAGCGTCGCCAAACTGGGTATCATCGCCGTCTTCGCCATAGAGGAAATCATTGTCTAACCCGCCATACAAGATGTCATTAGCATCTTCGCCATAAAGGGAATCAATGCCGCTCCCGCCATCAAGGGTGTCAGGACCGTCGTCGCCCAAGAGGATGTCATTACCTTCCTCACCATAGACTAAGTCAGCGCCGTCTTGACCATCAAGGGTGTCATTGCCAGCTCTGCCATAGATGGTGTCATCGCCAGAACTTCCTATGATATTGTCGGGACCGGGTGTTCCAGTAAATAGAGGCATCTTTTACCTTCCTCCTTTCTTAGGATTAAGTATCTACAAACCGTATTCTTAGTTAATAGTTCAAGCAACAACAACAATGTCACTTGTCGTAATCAAAAGATTGTTAGACAGTCTGGCTAGCTCTACTTGTGAAGTACTACCTGTGCCATCTACGTCGAAATACAAGACACCAATGCTGGTGTCATAGATAAAGCGATCTGAGGAATCATTCGCAAGTGAACCATAGTGGAACTGGGCAGCTGTGATCGGAGTACCTGCAGTTAGCCCACCACCGAAACCAGCAGCGGAGACAAGAAAAGCATCATTATTACCACTGACATTAGAAAAGTCTGTGATGTCGTCAATTCCTTCAGTTGAGCTATTGAAGACAAATCTGTCATTACCAGCACCTCCAGTTAGGGTATCACTACCCGAACCACCAGTCATGGTATCACTGCCAGCTCCACCGTTAATAACGTCATTGTCCTCTCCGCCATCAAGACGGTCACTCGCGTCTCCGCCATCCAGGAAGTCATTGCCCAAGCCACCAAACAAGGTGTCGATGCCAGCTCCGCCATTCAGGGAGTCATTACCCTCCCCATCATTGAGGGAGTCAGCGCCAATCCCGCCGATGAGGGTGTCATCGCCGAAATCGCCATCTAGGGTATCAGAACCGTTCCCGCCATCAATGGAATCACTACCGTCCCCGCCCAGGAGGAGATCAAGACCGTCTTGACCCAGCAAGATGTCGTTACCGGACTGGGCGTCGATGGTATCGTTGCCGATCCCGCCATCAAGGAAGTCATCGCCGAACTCAGCATCGGTGATGCCACCGCCGTCAGTCCTGAAGCCACCTAGGGAGTCATTTCCAGCAAGACCATACAAGGTGTCGTTGCCTTCGTGACCAAAGAGTGTGTCATTGCCAACTCCGCCGTTGAGGGAATCATCGCCACTTTCACCATCAAGTGAGTCAATGCCGTCCCCGCCAATCAGGGTGTCGTTTCCATCCTGTCCATTGACGGTGTCGTCACCAATTCCGCCATCAAGGAAATCATCGGCATCATCGCCCAAAAGTAAGTCATTACCGCTCTCGCCATAAAGGAAGTCAGGACCGTCCTGACCATCAAGGGTGTCATTGCCACCTCCTCCAAAGAGAGTATCAGCACCGTCTTGACCGTCGAGGAAATCATTGCCCCCTTTGCCATTGAGGAAGTCATCGCCGTCCCCGCCTAAAAGGGTGTCGTTGCCCGACCCGCCACCAACAAAAGCTTGGGCATCGCCGCCAATGAGTGAGTCATTACCAGCCCCACCATCAAGGGTTTGACTGCCGCCTTCGCCGCCAATCAGGGTATCGTTGTCAGTCCCCCCATCAAGGAGACTCTGGCTACCACTGCCATAGTCCCCGCCAATGAGGGAGTCATTGCCCGCTCCGCCAAGGAGGGTTTGATTGCCGCCGTCCCCGCCAATGAGGGTGTCATTGCCCGCCTCACCTAAAAGGGTGTCATTGCCGCCGTCCCCGCCTTCGAGCGAATCATCGCCGTCCCCGCCAGCGAGGGAGTCAGTGTCAGGGCCGCCCTCAAGGGTATCATTGCCGAGACCACCCAATAGGGTGTTATTACCGAGATCGCCATAGAGCGAGTCATCGCCAGCTAAGCCATCAATGAAGTCACTTTCGACCCCGCCAATCAGGGTATCATTGCTATTGGTTCCAATAATAGTGCTCATATCTACACCTTACCTATCCAATCACTTGCTGAGCGTACAATTACCCCACAGTGTCATCGTCGCCAAACGGGTTGTCATTGCCTTTCAAGGCATGGGTTATAATGATTGCCGTTCACACCAAAGGAAGGTGCGATCGCCTTTGGTTGCAGAGATTCTGGTACGGTACCTTACACTACTGCCAAAATTGACGCACATAACCTTTGGCACTCCCAATAGAAAAGCGGAGAAAAAGATGACTCAATCTCGTCCACACGCAAGAGCACCAATAGTTACCCATAAATCTTTAATGGGACAATATGTATAAATTCGTGACTCGATTCCCCTTTTTCGCGGGGGTTCGGTGGTCACCTAACTCTCTTCCTAAAGAAGGAGATACAAAAGACGCTGCTTGTTGCACTATGTAACCAATTATAAAAAACTGCTTTTCCCTGAGATCTAAATAAAGAAAAAGAGGTAATTAACGAAGGGGCAATGGGTAATTTCTATTGCCTCTTATTGTTTGTTATTTGACCTTCCATCTGAACAATACAATATATTTTTGTGAGATGACAATGACGGCTCACTGAAAGAAAGGAAAAAAGTACCTGAATAAAAAGAAAAAATTACCTGATAACAAGTTGTAATCACCAGAGCTAATACAAAGTTGCGTTCTAATATAGAATTTAGAGTAGGGCGAGAAAAGCTAACAAATTGGGGATACTCAAGGTTAAAAAAATAGGCGATCGCCAACAAAGTGAATTGTTGTGAACACTGTGGGTATGGAAGCATCCCAATGCATGCAAAAAGACAAGAGAAAGGGGAATTAATTCGCGAGTTTGCAGACTCTGTTGGCGAATTCTTGAAACCTTGATTATTTCGTTGGTTGAGTTGAACGAAGAGAAACCCAACATGTGCTGTCTTCATAGGTTTTTCGTAAGATTCTTAATGTTAAGAAATATTTCGCCAACAAAGTCGTTTGCATCGCGAATAAAGCGGGACTATGCGGATGTTGCCATAACTGCGACAATCATCGTACTCAAAGAGCATCTTTATGACAATGACACCATCCGATAAAAAACTTTTAGCAGCGCATATCAAAGAGATAGCCAAAATCCTTTATAAAAATACCCCGCCTGAAAAAATTCAGAGCGTGTTTATAAATAAAACATAAAATTCTTGTAGGGTATATCACGACGCACGAGTATACATCACTTGGAAGAAAAATCTGAATGCGTCGTATAGAAACTAACAGAAGTCTAGCTTGAAAAAGGGGTGTAAGGGTGTAGGGGTGTAGGGGTGTAAGGGTGTAGGGGTGTAAGGGAAAGACATTTTCATGTTTGGTTGTGGGATTTTCCCATGAATGACTGACTTGAAAGTCGGGAACGCTTAACGCTTAACGGGAAAAATTCCACTTTCATGCTTGGCGGTTTCCGGCGATGGGGAACTCGCGTTAGCGTAGCGTGTCCGGAGGACATCCCCGTAAGGGTGAAATTTTTTTCATCGGGACTACCTTGATGGCGGAAAAGTTAGGTTGCGTTCAGATGAAAAAGGTAAATTGCGTAGTTAAATAAGTATAAAAAAAACATTTTTAAATAAAACACTACGGTTTATTCTTCCAAAACAATTTCTTTCTAGATGAACTTTGTAAGGGACCTGTAGATCTTGCATTTGACCGGGAGCGTCTGCGTTCTATGACTTATTTCCCACATTTGAGAATTAGCTTTTTGAACGCAACTTAGTATAACTTTTGGTGCTGAGCGTAAGGTAGTGAAGGGAAGCATTTGGCGAGATTCTTCCTTTGGTCAGAATGACATCTTAGAATGCAACTGGGTATGAAATCTGACTTTTCACGGTATGTTGAAAAGTTATTTAAGCCTTTCCTGAAGACCTAGTTTTTTCGTTAGCTATTCTCATTTGTTTAGAGTTATTGAGAATAAGGCTATGGAAAAAGTGAAGCTGTTTCGTTGGTTGAGGACTTCTCGTGAAAAGTCCGGTATGAAATAAAGGAAAAAAGTACCTGAGATAAAGGAAAAAATTTCTACGTTTTTGTGCGATTGAACCGTCTGGGCTCGTGCATAGACGTAGAACACATCGTTTTTGGGGAGTGCGATTGCGTAATCTTTGTGCTCATTATCTATCTTTGTGCTCAAAGGTCAGTATAAAACTTAATAAAACGTCTGATTTATTACTATAATTCAGCATGATTTCTAATTGACAAAAGCAACGTTATCTTAAATTGTCACGAATGGGCAGGGAAATCGTCGTTAAAAATGGTCATTTTGTGGGGTGCGCCGTCACTGGGAATGTTTCTACTGCTGTTCACCTCAAAAGTGACTGCACTTCCTTTGGAAACTTCTGCAACAACGGTTTCTGTAGTCACCAAATTTTCCTCTGATTGTTCGGTTTCTACCTGTTGTAGCAATAGCATACTCACTGTACTGGCTTCCCAGAAAATTAAGAAAATCCAAAGTTTCGCTCAAGCTAAGATTTTTCCGCGACAGACTCTGCGCAAAAGGTTCCTCTGTCTTGTCACGTAAACCTTCAATAAACCTCGACTGCAAGGCAAAAGCATCGATTTGTGCTTGCAGGAGGTTCCATTCTGCTTCTAATTGCTGAAATAGAATTCTGCCTATTTAATGATTTTTTTCGGCATGAAAAAAATTAGACTTCGCTGTTTTTTCTGCAAATTCCTTTGCAGCCTCCAGTAGATATTCAAAATAAGTACGGGCAACGATAGATAGTTGTTTGCCAGCTAAGTAAACCATGTACCAATCTCGTTGAATGGGAAAGTGTTCTACATCCAGAATGGTTAAATCTTTACCATCTGTCACTAAAGTATGTCGAGATAAAATAGAGATTCCCAAACCACCTGCAATTGCTTGCTTAATCGCCTCATTACTCCCTAATTCCAGCTTAACCTTCACCACGATTCCATGCTCATCTAATAATTTCTGCACTGCTCGCCTTGTTCCTGAACCTGGTTCCCGCATAATAAAAGGCTCATCGGCGAGACGTTGAATGGGGATATTTTTTTCCATTGCCAGAGGATGATTCGCTGGTGCGATAACGACCAAGGGATTTTCTAAAAATGGCTGGTAATTGACATCCAGATGTTCGGGAACTTGGCTCATGATGTACAAATCATCCATATTGCTGCTCATACGTTCCAGAATGCCTTCATGATTTGTCACGTGCAGGGAAATATCAATTCCTGGGTAAAGTTGGCAGAATGGACCTAATAAACGTGGTATGAAGTACTTAGCTGTCGTAATGACTGCTAAGCGCAACTGTCCCTGCTTTAACCCTTTTAAATCTGCCACTTTCATTTCAAATTGGGCAATTGTATCAAAAATCTGCCGACAAGTGGTAAAAAGCTCCCGTCCTGCTTCCGTAAGATAGAGGCGCTTTCCAACCTGCTCAAATAGAGGCAACCCAACTGATTTTGTGAGTTGCTTAATTTGCATAGAGACAGTGGGTTGTGTGAGAAAGAGTTCCTCAGCAGCACGAGTAAAGCTCCCATGACGTGCTGCCGCCTCGAACACCTTTAACTGGTGCAGCGTCGCTTGGTTCAAGGGTTGTTCTCCTCTAATGGCAATTTTATAGATATAAATCTAGTATCACTGAACACTTGCAATTGACATAGCTTTGCTCATGTAAAAGTTACAAGACAGAAACATAGATAAATATGTATTAACACTATTAGAAGAATGGTATTTCCTTTATAAAGTTAAAAAAGTTATTATTCAAGAAAGCAACAACAGCGTAAGACACCTTCCAGTTAAGGTCACACACCTTGATGGAGGATAACTTAAGTTATGAGTTATGAGTCATGAGTCGTGAGTCGTTCGCGCCCTTGGCATGCGCTCTGCGCATACCTGAAGGATCATTTGTCAACGCAAAAGACAAAAGCTAACTCCTCAGAGCTCCTCAGCGCTAGTTTGCAAGGGTGTGGGAACCCCCATATGCAACTAGCTCCTCTTAACTCTTAACTTTTTCGCTCGCTGTCATTCTTCGGTTATTTTTAGAGGTAACCTGTTGAAATCTGGCAATTGCACTAGCTCTGTTTCTACAACTTGCTCCTTGATGTTTACTGGCAACCTTAACGGCTGACGTTCTTCTATCCAGCAACTTGCAACTGGCAACGTTTGCTCCAATTCCTCCAACGGTCTTGGAATCACCATCACTGCGTTCAACTCTCCAATGCGTTCTGCCTCGTACATACCAGCTTCCACTGCCACCGCCACATTTGCCACGGAACCGCGAATAATGGCTGTACACAAACCCGCACCAATTTTCTCGTACGCTGCCAATTGGACATCGGCTGCTTTGAGCATTGCATCGGCTGCTCCCACCAACGCTGGAAATCCTCTGGTTTCTACTAAACCAATTGCTTGGTTACTCAGACGATTGTAGCTGTCTTCAGTCAGTACACTGAGGCGGCTGTTGATAGGTAGTATCACTTCTAGGTTGGGATAAGGACGGGGAATGACCAAGCTAGAAACTAACTGACCAAATTGTTCAGCAGTTTGAACACCAGACTCTACCGCCAGACGTACATCCGCAATTCCACCCCTGACGATCGCAGTACAGTGACCACTGCCAATTTTTTCATATCCAATAAGATGAACTCCAGAGGACTTCAGCATCATATCCGCTGTACCAACCATTGCTGGAAAACTGCGGGTAGACACTAATCCCAGCGCACTGTCCTTGAATGCATCTCGACGGCGCGATGCCTGGATAGTGCTTATAGACCGTTGATTGTATGCCTCCATTTCAATTCTCCACTCAATTGTTAGTTGCTTTTTGATTGCTGACAACTTAACAATTAACACTTATTCAGGTTGACCGTCAGATGCGTCAGATGTAGGTTCGTTCAAGGATTGCTTATGAGGAAACAAGGTAACCAAGAGTTTTTGTATGCTTTGTTGTCCGTAAATGTAGGTACTGATTTGAGAGTCTTGAGTGGGATCTGGGGGGGACGAGGGAGGTGAGGAAGACTTGGAAACTAATTCCTCTTTGTTTCTTTGTCTTCCTTGTTGTCTCCCCGTTCCATTTTCCGACTCTGTACTACTGGAAGTGGGTTCAGTTATGGATGATTTTGACTGGGTTGTTTCTTCCGCCTGCATAGGAGATTCAGAGATACGCCGACTTGTATCTCCCAAAACTGAGCCACCGGCTATGACTTGTCCAGACTCAACAGAACAATTGAAAATTGTTGTTGCTGCTCCAATACAAGCATTAGCCCCTATTTTGCCTTTACCAACCATCAAAAAACCGGCTCCCAGGTTTGCTCCTGCTTCTACCTCTAGGGTTCCTTCATGGACTTGGAGAATTGACCCCATACCAATACAGACCCCTGGACCAATAATTATTTTGCTGTTTGGAGCTGCTTGGAGTATCACACCTGGTGCAAGTACTGCACTTGGATGAATTGTCACCTCGCCACTTATATAAGAATCAAAGTCATAACTTGGGCGCAGTGGCGGCACAGACATGATATGTAACCTCGGAAGCCTATAAATAGGAGCGGGAGAATGGGGGATGGGGAGAGTGGGGGATGGATGGGAAATTGCCTTTATCCTCTTATCTCCTGGTCCCCCAGTCCCCTTGTCCCTTTGTCTTATGGGCGTTGAATAATTGTTTCTAGTACGCGACGTTTTGCTTTGGGATCAATACCAATGAGCCGCACATATTCTCCTTGGTATTCATTTAGATAGCTTTCTAATGCTGCTGCAGCTTGTCGTGCAGAATTAGCCTGAATTTGCCCGCAGCTTGACCACGAACCTGTGCGAAAACGTCGCTGATCTACGTGTTCGGCGCTAATGTTATATCCCCCATTGATGAGTTGCTGTAGCTGTTCTACTACCTCGGAACTGAGGCTAGTACTAGTTGCTGTTGCTGTTGCAGAGGAATTCGCCGCCACGCCACTAGCTACAGACTTAGAACCACCAGATGAGCCAACTGAACCGTTAGGGCGTTGGATAATGCTTTCTAACACTCGCCGTTTTGCTTTGGGGTCAATACCAATTAAGCGTACATACTCGCCTTGGTGATTTTCAATACATTCTTCCAACGCAGCGACAACTTCTTTTGTGGAAGTTGCTTCAATAGGTTGGCAGCTTTGCCATGAGCCTGTGCGGAAGCGACGCTCATCTACGTGTTCTGTACCAATTCTGTAACCACCTGCAAGAAGTTGCTGTACTTGGTTTATAGTTTCGGCACTGAGTTGACCACTACCACTGCCGTTGCTGTAACCATTACCGTTGTAGCTTTTGTTTGATTGATTGGTAGGAGCTTTAAAGTTAGCAGGCGTTTGTACGACTCCATCTGGGCGTTGGATAATGGTTTCTAACACACGCCGTTTACCCTTGGGGTCAATGCCAAAAAGACGAACATAATCACCGCTATGATCGCTTAGACAATTTTCCAAAGCGGCGATCGCCTCACCAACTGATCTTGCTTGTATTGGTGTGCAACTCTGCCAAGAGCCAGTGCGGAACCGCCGCTGGTCTACATGTTCTGTACCAATCTTATATCCTTGCTCTAACAGATAACGTACTTGATCAACTGTTTCAGCACCCAAGCTACTGCTCGCCACGTCATTACTCCTTTCAAACTCAAACCCAATAACACCGTTGCTTGTATAAGATTTAGTCAATTCATTCCGAATTGTATTTATACACTTACTATCCGCAGCACACAGATAACCAGAACGCAATGCCTGATTAATCCCAATCACATGATGAGCAAATTGTTTATCCTGTGTTTGCACATCTGGTAAGCGATCAGCTTGCTGCTGATTCGTAATTATTGAGCCTGAAGGTACGTATTTTCCTGGGGGAATTTCGACATCTTGAATCAGAGCATGCATCATCACAATGCAACCTGCTCCTACCCTGGCGTTAAACACTGTAGAGCGAAAGCCAATGAATGAATTATCCCCAACATAAGCTGGTCCATGAATGAGCGCCATATGGGTAATGGATGCATTGCTACCAACCCATACTGAGTACTCATTTTCGTCATCACCAATGACCCGACCTTGCTCCAACCCATGAATCACAACACCATCTTGAATATTGGTGTTTTCACCTATGTGAAAGGGTGTACCCTCATCCGCTCTAATCGAAGTCCCCGGAGCAACGATTACATTTGCGCCTACAAATACATCCCCAATAATATTGGAGAAAGAATGTACAAACGCGGTTTCATGAATTTTTGGTTCAGCTAAACTCTTTGACCACGGGGTTGGGGGTGCCGCCGTGCTGCGGACTGCCATCGCTAGATTCCTCCTCTCTCTATTGCACTGCTCGCCATGTGTCCTTTGTCATTTGTCCACAGTTAGTAACAAATCACTCATGACCAATGACTATTAACTATCTATACTGGTCTTTTTTGCTGTAAATCAGGCGGTCTTCAACGTGAATCGTATCAATTATTGCTACCACTGCTGCGTCTACTGGACGTTGTTCGTTACCTAGAATTTGACGGGCGGCGCTACCGCGACTAATAAGGACCCACTCATCTACTCCCGCACCTACACTATCAGCTGCCACTTCGTATTCTGGTAAAATTTGTCCTTCTTCATCTACTAATTGCAACAGCAGTAGTTTCACACCTCTAAGACTTGGTTCTTTTTGAGTGCTAACTACTGTGCCGCGAACTTTAGCAATTTGCATGACACGTTATGGTCTTCTGCCGAAGGGGCGAATTGCGTTCACATTCTCCCGGAACTGTTCTACATCTTCTGTATAACGAATTGGTAGGACATATTCCAGGTTCTCGTGAGGACGAGCAATGATATGGGTAGACAGCACTTGTCCACCGTTGACTCGCTTCACTGATTCCACTCCAGCAGCAACTGAAGCTTGGACTTCAGAAACGTCTCCCCGCACAATCACGGTTACGCGACCACTACCAATTTTTTCGTAGCCCACTAAAGTCACGCGAGCTGCTTTCACCATTGCATCTGCTGCTTCTACTACCGCTGGAAACCCTAACGTTTCCACCATTCCTACTGCAATTGACATGAGTTTTAATCCTTCGCTTTCAACATTTGAACACAAACAAAACTACAAGAAGGCAACCCCGACAAAAATTTCAGATTTGAAAGCTGTCAGCGATGTGAACTGTCGGCTGAAAGCTTGATTCTATGAACGAACCTAGAATCTAAAATTGCTAAGTGCGGAATTGCTCCACGGCTTCGGTATAACGAATAGGCAATACGTATTCCAAGTTCTCATGAGGACGAGCAATGATGTGAGTGGATACCACCTCACCGCCATTCACTCTTCTAGCTGCTTCTACTCCAGCAGCAACTGAAGCTTGCACCTCAGAAACGTCTCCTCGAACAATCACCGTCACCCGAGCGCTACCGATTTTCTCATACCCTACTAGAGTAACGCGAGCAGCTTTCACCATCGCATCCGCAGCTTCTACTACTGCCGGAAACCCTTTTGTTTCAATCATTCCAACCGCAATTGGCATCGCATAACTCCCACAAAATTATTGCAATTTGTACTGTTACAGGAAAATTTTTTACGGGGATGCTCATCTTGAGCTTTAAAAGCTTTTCCTAATTAAGCATAGAAAAGCTTGGTGTCCCTGACAATATAAATTACCATAATAGTTTATAATAAAATCAATTAAAAATTCTTAATATTATTTGATAATGCCAATTCTGCTCAATCGAACTTCACACATTCCTAGAGCAGACACTTCTGTTTTATAATTTTTTTATAATATTTGCTTAAGCGGGTTCCCAAAGGTAGAAATTCTGCCTCAAGGGGAATGACGGGAAACTTAAGGAGTCTTACCCTGGCTGTTCCTCATCTATGACTATTTGTAAAGAAAATCCTAAAGAAGACATATAATTTTTGATTATCTCCCTTATAAACAAGAGTTTTTTAGTTAGGAATTCCTGATGTCAAAACAAAGACAAGTAAAGAGAAGAAAATGATAGTTTTTGAAATATATTACATTTATTTTTATGTTTTTGATACAAAAAATGAAAGAATAACTCTAAATCATCAAAGTAAAATTGTTCAAACAATCCAGTAGAATAAGTCATTTTAGAAAGTAAAAAAGGAATTCTTTGCCTGAGCTATCAAGGAACATTTGAATGAATCAGATTCTCTTTTCAACAAGTTGGTGTATACCTTTTTATGGGTTAATAGGTGCGCTTCTGGCCTTACCGTGGGCAATGGGATTAATTCGGCGCACAGGACCAAGACCAGCGGCTTATGTCAACTTGTTAACAACTATTTTGGCTTTTATCCATAGCCTGTTCGTATTCGTTGATATTTGGAATAGACAACCAGAAAGTTTTTTGATTACCTGGTTCAAAGCTGCGGATTTTGACCTATCCTTTGCGATAGAGATTTCGCCGGTTAGTGTTGGGACAACAGTTTTAATCACAGGGTTAAGTTTACTGGCACTCACTTACGGCCTTGGTTATCTAGAAAAAGACTGGGCGATCGCACGTTTCTTCGCGCTGATGGGATTTTTTGAAGCAGCGCTGGGTGGCTTAGCTATCAGTGACTCTCTATTTCTCAGCTATGCCCTTCTGGAAATGTTAACTCTTTCGACTTACTTGCTAGTCGGTTTCTGGTATGCTCAACCGTTAGTCGTCACAGCAGCACGAGATGCATTTTGGACTAAGCGAGTGGGAGACTTGTTGCTGCTGATGGGAGTTGTGACGCTTTCCACCATAGCAGGTAGCTTGAACTTTTCCGACCTCTATGAATGGGCGCAAACGGCAAACTTAGATCCAACAACATCAACATTGTTAGGTTTGGCGTTGATAGCAGGACCTGCGGGTAAATGCGCTCAATTTCCACTGCACTTGTGGTTAGATGAGGCGATGGAAGGTCCCAACCCAGCTTCAGTGATGCGAAACTCTTTGGTGGTAGCTGGTGGGGCGTTTGTGCTGTTTAAACTACAACCAATTTTAGCGCTGTCGCCAGTCGCATTAAATGCTTTAATCATCATGGGTACAGTCACGGCAGTCGGTGCATCATTAGTATCGATCGCCCAAATAGACATCAAACGAGCACTGTCTCACTCCACAAGTGCATACATGGGGTTAGCGTTTTTGGCAGTCGGGATGCAGCAAGGAGGAGTTGCTCTGATGTTGCTGCTGACTCATGCCATTGCCAAAGCACTCTTATTTATGAGTTCTGGTTCCGTCATCTTTACCACCAATACTCAAGATTTAACCGAAATGGGCGGCTTGTGGTCAAGGATGCCAGCAACCACCACAGCTTTTATTGTGGGTTCCGCTGGGATGGTGACACTACTACCACTAGGAAGCTTTTGGGCGATGCTAGGATGGGCTGATGGCTTAGCTTTTGTTAGTCCTTGGGTCATTGCCATTTTAGTGCTGGTCAATGGTTTGACAGCGTTAAATTTGACACGTGTATTTCGCTTAATCTTTTGGGGTGAGCCACAACCAAAGACCCGCCGTACCCCAGAAGTCGCTTGGCAGATGGCATTGCCAATGGTAACGCTGACGGTGCTCACTTTGTTATTACCCTTGATGCTACAACAATGGTACCTGCTACCTGACTGGGAAAGTATAAATTGGATTGTCGTGACGTTGTTAGTCTCCTCTACAGTGCTGGGGATAGGTATAGGATCTAGTATTTATCTGCACAAGGCTTGGTCGAGATCCAGAGTCCTCGCTTGGAGATTTTGCAAGACCTATTAGGTTATGACTTTTACATCGACCGACTTTATCGTGTGACAGTTGTTGGTGTCGTCGGGCTGCTTTCTAAAGTTTCTGCTTGGAGCGATCGCTATCTGGTAGATGGTTTTATTAACTTAATTGGGTTTGCAGCAATTTTTGGTGGACAAACCTTAAAGTACAGCATTTCTGGTCGTTCTCAAGGATATCTATTGACCATCCTTGTAGGCATTAGCCTGCTAGGTTTTCTCATCAGTTGGTCATTAGGCTTGTTGAATGTCTTCCCATTGTAATCGCTCTGTGCTCACCTTATCGACTTGTTTCCTATGCTCAGTATTTTGCTTTTGGTGCCGTTGCTAGGTGCGGCTTTTATCAGTTTCTTACCTTTTAGCATGACACCAAAACTTTCTCGTAAAGTTGCTTTGGTTGTTGCGAGTATCGCTTTCTTATGGACTGTGGTACTTTCAAGCCAGTTTAATCCTGGGGAAGTGAATCAACAATTTCCCGAATTCCTACCTTGGATAGATGCGTTAGGATTAAATTATCAGCTTGGTATTGATGGTTTGTCATTACCCTTGTTGCTTTTAAATGGCTTGTTGACTTGCATTGCAATTTACAGTAGCGACGAAAATATTGCGCGTCCTCGATTTTATTACACTTTGCTCCTGCTGTTAAACGCTGGGGTGACTGGAGCCTTCATGGCACAGGATTTACTGCTATTTTTCTTATTTTACGAGATAGAACTGATTCCCCTGTATTTTCTGATTGCCATTTGGGGTGGTGAACGGCGGGGCTATGCAGCGACTAAATTTTTGATTTACACCGCTGTTTCTGGGGTGATGATTTTAGCAAGTTTTCTGGGCATAGTTTGGCTGAGTGGTGCTTCTAGCTTTGGTTTAGACGCCTTGAATACCAAGTCTTTGTCTTTAGAAACACAAGTCTTACTGTTGTTGGGAATATTGATTGGTTTTGGTATTAAAATCCCCTTAGTTCCTCTGCATACGTGGTTACCAGATGCTCACGTTGAAGCTTCTACACCAATTTCTATACTATTAGCTGGGGTTCTGTTGAAGTTGGGGACTTACGGCTTACTGCGATTTGGGATGAATTTGTTGCCGAATGGTTGGAGTTATGTTGCTCCTGCTTTAGCAGTGTGGGCAGTTATCAGCGTGCTGTATGGTGCGTCGTGTGCGATCGCCCAAAAAGACATGAAAAAAATGGTCGCATACAGTTCCATTGGACACATGGGCTATGTGCTTTTAGCTGCTGCTGCTGCAACACCTCTGAGTGTCTTGGGAAGCATCATGCAAATGATTAGTCACGGTTTAATTTCAGCCCTGTTGTTTTTGCTGGTAGGGATTGTGTATCAAAAAGCAGGAAGCCGTGATTTAGATGTTCTCCAGGGACTCCTTAACCCAGAACGGGGTATGCCCGTCATTGGAAGCTTAATGATTTTGGGAGTGATGGCAAGTGCTGGTATACCGGGAATGGTTGGATTTATTGCCGAATTCATTGTCTTTCGCGGTAGTTTCGCGGTTTACCCACTGCAAACCCTGCTAAGCATGATAGGTACCGGCTTAACTGCTGTTTACTTCTTAATTCTCATGAATCGTGCCTTTTTTGGGCGCTTGTCTGCACAAGTGATGAATTTGCCACGCGTGTCTTGGGGCGATCGTTTTCCTGCTGTTGTTCTAGCTGTGCTGATTGTGATTTTTGGAGTCCAACCTAATTGGCTTGTGCATTGGACTGAACCGACAATGACAGCAATGGTTCATATGCCAAACCCTGTGGTAACGGTGTCATTTGTTAAGGGAAAAGACAAAACTTAAAAGACTGCTTATAGGTTTGCCATACGTGCTTAGGTGCTTACGACAAACCTAACTTTTAATATATTTTAAGTCTGTAGGAGAAATGGCAATGGTAAACATCAAAAATAAGCCCGTTAACTATCCATTATCTGAGTATATCGAGCGATTGGAATTAGGAGGAGCATTACTCCCTGATACTCCAGAAAATTTGCTAGAAGTTGTCGGAATTCTGAAAAGTTATGGTGTCGTTTTAGATGCCTACTCGAAAAATCTCATTTATGTTGCTGAACATCAATTTTTAGTATTTTTCCCATTTTTTAAATACTTTAACGGAGACTTTTCTTATAAGAAACTACTACGGCATTGGTGGCATGACAGAATTAATTTTGAATATGCCGAATATTGTATGAAAGCCATGATTTGGCATGGTGGCGGTGGGTTGGATAAATACTTAGATTCAAAAGAATTTGAAGAGAGAGCGCAAGCTGTTATTGCAGCAAAATTTAAAAACAATCCCATCATCAAGGGAGTCAATCAACTCTTCCCTAATTTCTTAACTGAACTATTGCGTGTCAGTTCTTACTCCACTGGCTTAGGTCAATTTTGGCGCGTGATGGCTGATATTTTCCTCACTTTATCAGACCGTTACGACAATGGTGAAATAAAATCTATTCCTGATGTTGTAGAGCACATTAAAGCAGGTTTGGTAGCAGATGCCAGCAAGCCTATTACCTACACTGTTAAAATTCGGGATAAAGTTTACGACATTATTCCTAAATCTACTGGTTTGACATTTCTTGCAGATACAGCAATCCCTTATGTAGAAGCAGTTTTCTTCCGGGGAACTGCTTTTCATGGCACAGTTTCATATAATGCCCAAGCTTATCAAATTCCTCCTGATCAATCTCGATTTCAATATGGTGCTTTGTATGCGGATCCCTTACCAATTGGCGGTGCAGGTATCCCTCCTACCTTATTAATGCAAGATATGCGTCATTATCTTCCAGATTATTTGCACGAAGTTTATCGTCGTAGTCGTCGGGGAGAAGATGATTTGCGAGTTCAAATTTGTATAAGTTTTCAAAAATCGATGTTTTGTGTCACCACAGCGACAATTTTGGGACTTATGCCAAATCCAGTGGATACTCAAAATCCAGATGAGCAAAAAGCTAATCGAGTATATATGCAAAAGTGGCTTGATAGGTTGAAAACTTCGCGGTTGGAAAATGTGAATGATCAGTCTAATTTTTGTCCGGTGGCTATACCTAAGATGATGTAGCTCATATCTTGCAAGAATCTGGTTTTGAGTTAATTGACATCCTCCCACCACTGACCGGAGTGTGCGACTCGTTGGCTAGAAACCAAGCCTAAAGCTTAGGTTTGATGTATTGCACCCAATTAAAAACCGCTATATTTTGTAGCGTGTCGCCTCCAATAGCGAAATTCATCGAGCATATTGGGATTTTCGGGAAAAATTGAAAATGAGTTGTAGTGATCAAAATCCTTATTTGAGAATTGCGATCGCGAAGAGAAACCATGACTCAGCGAAAAAATTTTCTCCTAAGTAAAAAGTGTAAATATGTATTGCTACCCTTAGGAGGTGTGACAACCCTAATTTTAGGTCTTTTTGCATACCTCTACTTTCCCCGTCCTCTCCCCAGCAAACCATCATCATTTACTTTGATCGCCCATCGAGCGGTTAGTCAGACTCACCCTCTTGATAACCTGGAAAACGATACTTGCACAGCCAAGATTATTTATCCACCTACCCATAATTTTCTCGAAAATACCATTCTGGCAATTCGGGAAGCGTTTAAGCATGGTGCGGATATCGTGGAATTTGATATACATCCGACTACTGATAACCAACTGGCTGTGTTCCATGACTGGAGTATTGATTGTAGAACCAATGGTAAGGGAATTACCCATGAACAAAGTATGAAATACTTGAAAACCTTGGATATTGGATATGGTTACACCCCAGATAATGGGAAAACCTATCCATTTCGCGGTAAATTTGTTGGGATGATGCCAACATTTGATGAAGTCATGCGGAAATTTCCCGATAAAAAATTCCTTGTTGACCAAAAAGATACGTTTGACAAAACCATAAAACTTTTAGCAGAATCGTTAAAAAAATATCCTCCACAACAGCGTCAAAATATCTACTTGTTTTCGGGAGAAGAACTGCATGAAACCTTAAAAAAAGAAGTACCGGAGGTGCAAAAACTTTTCCCGACTCGCAAAGAAGCAAAAGATTGTCTGTCTCAATATTTAATGATGTTGTTTTCTGGTAATGTTTCTAAATCTTGTAATAAATATGCAATCGGGGCACCAGCACGTTACTTGAAATATGTTCCCGGTTGGCCCAATCTTGTTCTTGTCAAAGCGCGAGAAGCTGGTTTGAAAGTGTATGTAGTTGATGTGGATACAAAAGAAGAATTAGAACAAGTACAAGACTTACCAATTGATGGGATTATCACAAATAGAATTGAAGTGATTGGTCCACTTTTGAAACGGTAAATTTTTTGGTTAATACAACTGGATAAGATGAACTACACTTCTATCGCACTCAAAAACTCTCTCAATAGATTGGGAATAGCATCAATGTAATTATTTCGAGCCGCTTTATCCATATTTGATAACACAGGAAGCCACCTGAAGATATCTGGAATCGGTGATAATTTTTGTGCTATTTCAAAAGCCACTTCCAGCTTTTCCCTGGTTTCATATTCGACCCACGATCGCAAATAGCAATCTTTGAGTCGCTCAAACCAGAATGAATTTTTTCCCAGCCCAAATCTCCTGTTTAAATTTGCATATGTGTCTCGAATACTAAAGAAAGGATGGGAAATACTACTATCACCCCAGTCAAAAAATATGTAACGTCCATTATGAATAAATACATTTCCATCGTGTAAGTCTCCGTGATGAAGGGTTTCTGGTATGGCAAAAGTTGCTAGCTGTTTGCATAACGAAGCAAATACATCAACAGTATCTTGCAAACGCTGACATTCTAATAAACTGAGTCCACTAGGATGATTAGTAGCCAATAATTCAGTTTCATTCAGTAATTCCTGGTACAAAGTTGGCAAAAGTGCTAAACGGCGATCGCGTAAACTAACCAACAAAAGCTCATCTAAATGCTTGACCGAATTTTTCTGTAATTGAGCATATATCAGCAAAATCTGCTGCCAATGCTGAATATCATCCTCTGTCTCAATTTTTTTCCTCAGCATCGTTCCTCCATCACCCATAAGCAACCAACCATCCTCCCTGGATGTTGCTAAAATTTCTGGCATACAGTGCGGGTAAGAATGGGAAAGAGTTTCGGTGAGTCCTGCTTCGTATGCAAGTTCTGGTATAACAGCCTTGAAATAAATATCACCTCTACTCGTCGGTATTTGTAATACTGCTGACCAATGACGAATACGAAACTGTTCGATCGCACCAATACGTTTGATACCTTGTTGATATAACTGATTATCAATCCAGCAACTCGCTTTCTCAAGCCATTTTGGTTCTTCCCAGAGGAGATTAGAAAGATTAGTCATAAGATAAGAAAAGTTAAAAAGATACTTAGAAGCGTCAAAAGCTAGTCCAGAAAAGCTACAGATTTGGTTTTGGGATGAAAGCGGCAAATAGCTTATTCATACTTTCACAACCTTTAACGTTCTTAAGCTTGTATCAGCACAACCGCTAATAAATCCACCTAACTCCTGAATTTGTTGTAAATACTCCAAAGCAAATGGAGAGATAATTTCTCCTGGCATCAAAATGGGAATTCCTGGTGGATATGGACAAATAATTTCAGCACAAATACGTTCTGAAGTTTCTTTGAATGGTAAGGTTTCTGTAGCAGCAAAGAAAGCTTCACGAGGCGAAATACATATAGAATTTTCTGTTAGATTAAACAAATCTTTTCCTCTTCCTCTTAACAGAGAGTAGGCAAGGGATAGAGTTTTTCGATACTCCTTCGCAAGGATAGTAAAAGCTTGCACTAATTGTTCAATATCTTTTTGGTTATTACCTAAACTAATGAGAAAAGTGAGATGTTGTAATGATGAAAATTCAGCAGTAACACCCAGCTTATCATTAAGAATTTCCTCAGCTTCAAAGCCAGTCAAACCTAAGTCAGAAACAGTGACGGTTAATCGTGTTTTATCTAAAGCAACAAAACCAGGTGATGTCTCATTAAGAGGAATTTCCAAAACCGATAAACCAGGGATTTGATGAATACGAGTTCTCGCTTCTTGGGCTAGTTCCAATGTGCGAGACATCAACTCTTTACCGTAAAGCGCCATCTGCTGACGCGCTGCATCCAAGGAAGCTAAAAGCAAATAACTAGGACTAGTGGATTGTACCAGTTGCAAGGCTTTATTCACACGGTCAATATCTATCCTGTTGCCTTGAATATGTAGCATTGATGCTTGAGTCAATGCGCCTAGGACTTTGTGAATAGATTGTACGGTTAAATCAGCACCTGCGGCTAAAGCTGAAGTGGGTAGTTGGGAATGAAAGGCGAAGTGTGCGCCATGTGCTTCGTCCACAATTAAAGGGATATTGTATTTGTGGGCGAGGGAAGCGATCTGCGCGGAGCGCAGCAGCGAAGCGATCGCCTTTACATTTCCACACACACCGTAGTATGTGGGGTAAACCATCAACACTGCTTTCGCGTCAGGATGCTCTTCCAAAGCAGCTTGTACAGCACTGGGAGTGATACTGTGAGCAATATCTAAAACTGGGTCATATTCTGGATGAACAAAAATGGGGATAGCGCCAGAGAGAATTAAACCTGCGATCGCAGAAGAATGAACATTCCGAGGCAGAATAATTTTATCTCCTGTACTGCAAGTTGCAAGAATTGCTGCTTCAATTCCGCAGGTAGAACCATTGACAAGAAACCAAGTCTGCGAAGCACCAAAGGCTTGAGCGGCGAGTTGCTGCGCTTGCTGAATAACGCCATTTGGGGCAAAAAGGTTGTCTAATTCAGCTAATTCTGGTAAGTCAGCACGGAACACGGCTTTACCAAAAACATCACTTAAGGATTGAGAAATTCCGTGTCCTCGTTTATGTCCTGGGGTGTAAAAAGGAGCATGAGGACGTTCTGCACTGGCTTTGAGGGTATCTAGTAAGGGTATTTGGTTTTGATTGAGCATTTTTTACGAAACAAACCGTACAGAAGAAAAAAAGTATAACTAGGAACTTGTCATTTGTCATTCTTACCTCAATAACAAATTATTTCGTTAATAAGGCAAAAGACATAAACGGAATAGCCATATTGGAAGATGTTATGAGCATCTATTGTTATCTAGGTTGGTAAGGTCGAATAATTTCAGTAGACATACGATGATTTATCCCAATCCTGGACCTTTACCTGAGCCATCGATTCCAAATCCCGAACCATCACCGGAACCAATAATTCCCCAACCGATACCAGCACCAGTTCCTGAACCAGTTCCAGCACCTGTACCAGAACCTGTACCTACTCCCATTCCGCAGCCTGTTCCAGCACCTATTCCTCAAACAGTTCCAGCACCTGTTTGAAACTCCTTGCTGGTAGTTCTAAGATAGCGTTTGGTACCAAATCCAGAATTTTAAATCTAAGATGCTACGAGCCGGAATTGTCGGACTCCCCAACGTTGGAAAATCGACTTTGTTTAATGCCGTGGTTGCTAATGCCAAGGCAGAAGCAGCCAACTTCCCTTTCTGTACTATAGAACCGAATGTCGGCGTTGTCTCTGTGCCGGATGAGCGGTTAGATGTTTTATCGAAGATTTCCTCCTCAAAACAAATTGTTCCGGCGCGTGTTGAGTTTGTAGATATCGCCGGTTTAGTCAAAGGTGCAAGTCAAGGTGAGGGACTAGGTAATCAATTTCTGTCTCATATCCGGGAAGTTGATGCAATTGTTCATGTCGTGCGTTGTTTTGAGAATGACGACATCATTCACGTTGCTGGTTCAGTTGAACCAGCGCGAGATATTGAAATCATCAATTTAGAGCTTGGTTTAGCTGATTTAGCACAAATTGAACGGCGGATAGAACGCACCCGTAAACAAGCTCGTACTAGCAAAGAAGGACAGATTGAATTAGCT
Organism: Scytonema sp. RU_4_4; assembly: GCA_012031965.1. Lineage (GTDB taxonomy): Bacteria > Cyanobacteriota > Cyanobacteriia > Cyanobacteriales > Nostocaceae > Brasilonema. The sequence goes on along the minus strand of JAAUSC010000065.1, from coordinate 5,513 downwards.
TTGCTGGAAAAATTAGCTGCTGCATTAAATGAAGGTAAATCAGTACGACAAGTTAGTTTGACCGAAGAAGAAGCCGAAATTATTCAACCACTAGAACTGCTAACTTCTAAACCGATTATTTATGCTGCCAATGTGTCTGAAGATGAATTGGCAACAGGTAATGAATATGTAGAAAAAGTGCGGCAAATTGCATCTACTGAAAATGCACAAGTTGTAGTCGTTTCTGCACAAGTTGAATCGGAACTAATTGAATTACCAGAAGAAGAAAGGGCTGAATTTTTGGCATCTTTAGGTGTAGAAGAAGGCGGTTTAAAATCCTTAATTCGCGCCACTTATACTCTGTTAGGTTTGCGTACTTACTTCACCACAGGAGAAAAGGAAACCCGCGCTTGGACGATTACAGCAGGAATGTCAGCACCGCAAGCAGCCGGAGTCATTCACAGCGACTTTGAACGAGGATTTATTCGGGCTGAGACTGTTGCTTATAAAGATTTAGCCACAGCTGGTTCGATGAATGCTGCCAAGGAGAAAGGGCAAGTTCGCAGTGAAGGAAAAGATTACATCGTGCAAGAAGGCGATGTGATGTTGTTCCGCTTTAATGTGTGATTTTGTTGAAATTCAAGTAAAAATAAACCCGGTTTCTTGAAGAAACCGGGTTTATTAATTAGGCTTGAGAACTAACTCCATAAATACCCAAGACGAACGATATTTCTCAGGAATTTCACTATAACTGACATTAAATTCACATTTAAACATAAACTGAGACCAGTTAAAGTACTCACAAAATAATTCCTGTAAATTATCTGTGTTTGTCTGCGTCGAGGGTGCGTCCATCTGCGGTTCTAAATTCATTCATCATAATTTTTGCAAGAAATCTCATAGATGAAGTACAGCCAAAGCCATACAGAACGCAGAACTCAGAATAAATTCTAATACTGAATTCTGCGCTCTGTATTCTTTTAAAAGGTGAAGGTGGTGCGGAGTACGCCTACGGTTGTCGTATCATTTCTACTGTTGCCTTCAGGATTAAAAAGGACAAATGCTCCTGGGGTAATGCTGATATTATCACTCACTCTAAAACGGTAGTAAGCTTCTAAATGATAAGGAACAGCCCGCTCTGTACCCTCAGGGGTAAGTCTAGCATCACCATCTGCAGAAGTGCGATAAAGAGGTTGTCCAAAAAGAAGCCCTGCATTGTTCCCTGGTTTGAATAAATCATTGAAGTGCAATCCAACCATCCAACTTGTAAAAGTAGTGGAAGCATCCACACGACCAGAAGAATCATCAACAAATATCGCTGCACCGTAGCCAGATAAAGCAACTTTTGGGGACAAACGCCAACTTAATGTACCGCCAAAGGAGTTCAGGTGAACGGGTGTTCCTAGTGAAACACCCGCCAAAGGATTAATATCACTACTGATTAATCCTGTACCCAAGATGTTGATTTCGTGATAACTGTGGGCATAGTTAAGAGCAATATCTAGGGAACTGCTTGGTCTAAAAGTTAACTGTGTCGCCACGACACTACTACCTCCAAACACACCTGCTCCCAAGGGTGTACCAGAAACTCCTGGCTGAATATCCGCAGCCGAAGTAGTAATATTGGCATTTGCACTGCCATACAAAGCTCTCAGATCCACCTGCTTTGATATGTTAAAAATAAATCCCGCAGCCGATGCCAAACCAGAGCCCGAAGTACCTCCGGAGACACGTACCACGGGGTTCAAACCTGCAAAGCGAGAAATCGCTTCTTGTCCTTCACCGTAAAAAGGTGTGATCGCAGGAAAAGCATCCGAAACTTCCGCCGCAGTCCCACCAAACAAAGTTAATTTATTACTGACGGGAAAGATATAAAGCAGCTTGTAAAGCTCAACGTCATTACTACCAGTGGTAGACAAAGTTTTAGCATCGACGCCAGGAAATTGGGGTTCAAAACTGACACGAGCGCTACTAGCACTGAGTACTGGCGAAGCTAATCCCAAAGATTCTTGAAGGCTACCACTACCAGTCACACCCCCTGAAAAGTTATGAGCTTGCAAACCGGTAATCAGTAAGTCTTTACCTGTAAAGCTGGTGTTGAGATTTAACCGTACTCTATTTGTCAGGATGATGTTTGAGTCATCGCTATCGGAAGCGCCTCCCGTAGCACCAATACCAGCAATAATGACTTCACCGCTCAGTTTAGTGGTTGTGGAAAACTGATTTGCTTCCAGTTCTGCGGTGCGAGCTTCTACAACATCTACCCGACCCCGCAGTGTCGCCAGTTCTGCAGTGAATTCTTCTTGCAGTTTCTGCAAGGTGGCTAAATCCTCTTTTTTGACCAAATCAGTAGTCGCCGTGGTAACAAGTTCATTGACTCGATTGAGACAGGCGTTTAAGCCAGCAGCAAATTCATAGCGAGTCATAGAGCGATTGCCTCGATAAGTACCATTTGGATACCCAGCAATACAACCGTAGCGCTCAACTAAAGATTGTAGTGCTTGAGCTGCCCAATCAGTAGGCTGTACATCAGACAATTGCGATACAGATGTGACTTGTGCGATGTTCTCTTTAGGAGTCGCCCCTTGGGCGATAAGCCGGGGACTTGACGCAAAGCGTATCGCGTTTGATGCTGGAACTCTATTTGAAGATTTTGAAGTAGTTTGAAGCGAAGAACTAGGAGCAGCAGTTAGTCCTAAATCCTTGTTTCTCTCCTTCTGATTCAGAGTCGGTGAATCTTGTTGCTTACTGTCCGTAGATATAATAAACTTTGCTTGAGCATTTGCTTGAGTATCACCAGGGATTATGTCGTAACTAAGATTACTGTCACCATCAATAGTAATACTGTTATCAATGTGGAATTGTTCAGCATAATTTAGTGCGAGTGTGTCATGTGCTACCTCAAAATTAGGCATTGCTTGCACAGGTAATGGTCTGGCGATTAAACACAGAAAACTCGCTCCACCAGCAGAAGCTAGTAGATATCTTCTCATAGCAACTCCTAACACCTAATGTGAGAAATTTTAGACTGCGGTATCTAAAAACGATGGTTATGTGAATCAAGGCAAACTTTGCAACAGAACATTGCCTGCTTTGCCTTGATCTTCCCTGATAAAACGAATTTTCTTTCGGCTAATTTACTAACCACTTATGACTAATTACCGCAAGTGCTTAATTATAATAAATCGATTCGGTGCAATAATTAACACAAGCTGTTATTTGTAATTTTTATAATTGTCATATGGCATCATATATCCTTGGTAATCATTTTTATACAATTGGATAAGATTTAATACACAATACAAAAAATCCTATATTTTTTAGTATAAATCTTCTATCTGTAGTATAATTATGGTTTTTAGATTTTCTTTAGCTATATCGTTTTTTTATACAGAGATGGATTTTATGTAGCTTTAGTAAAAGTAGCCGGAAAATTACGGTATTGCAATTGTTTGTTTTGTATATTTTATTATTCGTCTAACATACAGAGAGAATCAAACATAAGTATTCAGAGGATTTTATGAAGCAATATCTGGGATTTGCCAAGCGGTTTTCACTACTATGTACTCCATTTGTCGCGACTTCTGTACTCTTCACCTCACCCAGCCAAGCTGCTACTTTCGCTTTTTCTGATGGAGAATTAAGTTTGACAAATTTCAATGGTATTCTTTCCACAGAATTTAATAGCGACAATGATGCTGAGACTGAAGGTATTACTCTGGGTAAGGATGATTTCGTCGATTTGCAAAATAACCCAGTAGTAGAAACGTCGATTTCTCCACCAGAAGCATTCACAGATGTTTTCAGTTCAGTGAGCGGTGAAGGTACGAACTATACAGGATTCGTAAAAAGTAATTCGGAAATTGTTGGTAATTTTAATATAGGTGCTGGTCAAACTTTTTCTTTTGACTTCTCCTCTTTTCTAAACCTAGGAACAGAAATAGAAGCATCTCCAGTAGAGAATGCCCAAGCTAATGGAGATATTTCTTTCTACTTATTCGACACCTCAGATATATCAGAACAAGATCTTCCTGACTTTCTTACTAGCTTATTAGACGATCCAAGCAGCATTGACGAAAGTCCGTTGTCCTTCTTTTCTCTGACTGGAAGTGTTAGCACTCTTGGTGATGATTTTCTTACCAGTCAAAATAGTTCAGATATTACCTTAACCGATACTTACCAAACAGTTGATTTTGAAGGAAATGAAGAATCTGCTCTGACTGAGTTGACGGGTTCTTTCCAACGCTATTTTGATAAAGATGCAAATGTTACTTTAATCGCAACCAGGAGAAATCAGGCAAGAGTCACAGCACCTGAACCTACAACTAATTTAGCTTTACTGTTATTTTCGGCATTACTGGCTATAGCTAATAAAGATAGATTGAAAGCAAATCTCTTAAAGCACTCTTCGGGAGTCAAGGTTATCAAGTTAACTGTTGAGAATTAAGTCAAACTGTAGATAGAAAGTCGTGTCAAGCTCTATCTGAATCTTGCAAAGAGGTTTTTTCTAATGGCGACTCCGAATATAGCTACTTCTGCATCCCCCACCTCATCCAGTCAGACTGCGACTTCTGCTCTTTCTTATGGAGATTTATTTTTAACAAACTTAAGTCAAAGTTTTTCTACTATTGACAGTGATAATTTGGCTGATACATCAGCTTTCGCGGATGGTGGTACCGCGACTGTTTTCAATAATGCTGTCGTAGAAACTGACGATACAGAAGTCTTGACTTTTGCGACGAGTTCAGCTTTTGGTGAAAACAAAGATTATTTTGCATTAGCAGAAACTCATGCAATTATTGTTGGTAACTTTTTTGTAGATGCTGGTAAAACTTTGTCTTTTCATTTTACATCCGCTCTAGACTTGGAAACCTCTACAGATACTTCACAACAATCAAAGAATGCCAGCGTCGTTAGAGAGGTTTCCTTTTCTTTATACGACACTTCTGATATACCTAAAGAAAGTCTGGAAGAGTTTCTTGCCAATTTATTATCTGAACCAGATAGTTTTGAAAAAAGTCCTCTAGTCTTCTTTTCTCTTTCTGGAGATATAAACACCTCAGGTAAGAATAACTTTTTGACAATTGATAAGAGCGAAAACGTGACTATAGATACTGAATTCAAAGATTCTCATTTTGGAGGAAGTCAAAAATTTGCGAGTACTTTTGTTCGTGGTTCTGTCAAACGCTCTTTTAATAATCAAACAAACATCACTTTAATAGCTTTGAGAAGGGGTCAAGCGCAAGTCGCCGCACCTGAGCCTTCACCTACTTTAACTTTACGCTCAATGCCTGGGTCACTGGGCGTTACTACCCAAGGTAGACGTCAAGGTAGAACTTCAGGTCGCTGTTACGATAGAAAAGTTACAAAGCTTACTGTTGGCAAATAATTGCGGTAGCATGACTATGTGAACTACCCGACGCTGACCTTCGGTACAGCACGGGCTTCCCAATTCATTGGCAACAGCCTCCAGAACTCCGTAATTCTATTGGTCTTACATTGCCTCCAAGGGCAGGAGTCCTGGTTCCCAAGAC
>JAAUSC010000263.1 GCA_012031965.1 Scytonema sp. RU_4_4 | reverse complement strand
CCATAGTTATATTAATAAGCATAAAACGTCTTTAAACTGCACAATCACTTGTTGATTGTTGTTGAACGCCAGTCGCCTCAAGTCGGGAAACCCGCCCACGGCGCTGGCTCCTGATAACGGTTAACTGTCAACAGTCAACAGTTAACCGTTCTAAAACGATAATGTGCAATCTTTAAGCACGACAGCTTATATCCTAATCAGAAAAACCAAGAGATTAAGATTATTAACGACGTTTGAAAATTATGTCTCTGCCAAGTCTACGGCGAGTTCCCAATGTCTTTTCAATCACATTACCTAACTGAATTACTTCGGGTTTAGAGTATTGTTTAGTCATGATTGGAACCTCCAAAAGGTTTGTATTGTTCTGTAGCTGAAGTCATCAACTACACTTTTATAGCAACGGACATATCGGTTAGGACATTATATTTTGCTTTCAAAGGAACGCTTAACGCTTAACAGACAACTGAAAAATGTCCTAACAATTGTGGCGACTGCTATAAATATAAAGGGCTAAGAACTTTATTCCAATGGAAAATCCTTAGGTAAAATAGGATATTTGTTAGGGATTGCTAATAATTCTTTAGACTGTTTTACAATGTTTAAAATGTGTTTTTGAAAATTTAATTAATACAGAAGATAAAAATATAACTATGGGCTATTGATTGAATCAACAGCCCATAGTTATATTAATAAGCTAAAACGTCTTTAAACTGCACAATCACTTGTTGATTATTGTTGAACGCCAGTCGCCTCAAGTCGGGAAACCCGCCCACGGCGCTGGCTCCTGATAACGGTTAACTGTCAACAGTCAACAGTTAACCGTTCTAAACGATAATGTGCAATCTTTAAGCACGACAGCTTATATCCTAATCAGAAAAACCAAGAGATTAAGATTATCCACGACGTCGGAAAATTAGGTCTCTGCCAAGTCTACGGCTAACTCTCAATGTCTTTTCAATCACATTACCTAACTGAATTACTTCGGGTTTAGAGTATTGTTTAGTCATGATTGGAACCTCCAAAAGGTTTGTATTGTTCTGTAGCTGAAGTCATCAACTACACTTTTAAATATAAAGGGCTAAGAACTTTATTCCAATGGAAAATTCTGAGGTAAAATAGGATATTTGTTAGGGATTGATAATAATTCTTTAGACTGTTTTACTAAGCACTTTTCTCAGCCAGAATTAAGTCAATTGAGCAGCGCGTTTGGAAGCTTTTTTGCAATTGGTAAAGAACTCAACAAGGATAACAGAGAAAGCATGACCGCAGAAATATCCCATTTTACCGAAGAATTTGCCATTGAATCAGGAAGCATTGACAATTAAATTTCATAACACAATTAAGTACTACATTGTTGTTCCGTCATACTTTTATTAAGTAAAAAATGACTTATTTTTTTAATCGCTATTTTATTACTGTCGCCAAAGTAAAAGTTGAAACCTTTGTTCAGACAGGGTTTTGCTTATTGAGATTCGTTTGGCGGTTTTTATAGGTATGCGTTCACGAAGTGGCGGCTTCCGCATCGCTAATTTCCTCACAACATAGGACTTTCATCATTGAGCCTATATTATTCTCTCATCAGAGGCATAAAAGAGCGTTATGAAGTTGAACGGTGGTTATTTAAGCCGTAGTTACATGACCCAAATCCTCTGGAGCGAGATAGGGATGAACCACGTGCCCATCCTTAAACCAGATGACGCGATGGGTACAACGGGCAACCTCTGATTCATGAGTGACCATCACCACTGTCATACCACTAGCATTTAACTCGGTGAAGATATTGAGGATTTCTTGAGTGGTACGAGAGTCCAATGCGCCAGTGGGTTCATCTGCTAGCAGAAGAACCGGATTATTGACAATAGCACGGGCGATCGCCACTCGTTGTTGCTGTCCACCCGATAGCTGATTGGGTTTATTGTGCAAGCGTTTTTCCAGTCCCACTCGCGTCAACGCCTCAGTTGCCCAATCTCGTCGCTCCTCTTGGGGAATGCTGGCGTATACCATCGGCAGCATCACATTCTCCAGAGCAGTCAACTGGGGCAACAGGTGAAACTGCTGAAATACAAAGCCTAGTTTTTGGTTACGGATGTAAGCCAAATCTTGGTCATCGAGACGAGCCACATCCACCCCATCTAAACAGTAGCTTCCAGATGTAGGACGATCTAGACAGCCAATCATGTTCATCATTGTGGACTTCCCAGATCCAGAAGCTCCCATAATGGCGCAGTATTCTCCTGCTTCTACAGTCAAATTCACACCAGCAAGAGCATGAACTGTGGTTTCTCCAGAACCGTAAACTTTGGTAATGTTTTCTAACTGAATGCTCATGGTTATGCACCTCTCAACGCAGCAATAGGATCAAGCCGAGCTGCTTGTCGCGCCGGTGCAACACCAAAAATTAAACCAATGCTACCGGAAACGCCTGCTGCTAATATAATTGCCCCTGCGGGTACTGTCGGTTTCAAAGGGGTGAGGATACCAACAACGAGTGCACCACTGACGCCAATGCCTGTGCCAATTAAGCCCCCTGCCACTGAGAGGATAATTGCCTCAATCAAGAACTGGGTGAGGATTGCTTGTTGAGTTGCTCCTATTGCCTTCCGCAGTCCAATTTCCTGTGTGCGCTCGGTTACAGAGACTAGCATAATGTTCATGATGCCGATACCACCAACTAATAAGGAGATACCTGCTATTGATGCCAAGACTAAACTCAAAGCTCCTGTCACCTGACTCACCAAGTCTTGAACTGACTTGTTCGCGGCAACCATAAAGTCTTTCTTACCATGCCTGCGCGTTAAAATGTTGGTGGTTTGGAAAGCTGCTGCCCGGACGCTAGCTTTGTCCTTGGCAGAAACTTCTAGGTTGTCGATGGGAATGCCATTGGGCGATCGCCTTCCTGCTAACTGACCTGCCATAGTAGTAATGGGGACGTAGGCTATCTCATCGGGATTATTACCCATAAAAGCACCTTTGGCTTGCATCACTCCAACCACTTGAAAACTCAAGTTATTCATCCGCACTGACTGACCAAGAGGATTTTCGCTACCAAAGAGTTTGCGTGCGACTGCTGGTCCTAAGATGACAACTCGGGCATTTTGCTGTTGCTCGATGCGGTCAAAAAAGCGCCCCTGGCGAACACGTAGGTTTCGCACATAAAGAATTCCCGAAGTTGTACCTGTTACATTTACTTTACTTATGCGTCCCTGACGGGATAATTGCAGGTTGCTACTCATCTGCGGGGCGACTTCCTGGACGGCAGGTGCCTGCGTTGCTATTGCCTCAGCATCTGCCAAAACCAGTTGTGCAACCTCAGTGTTTACTCCCTCCGCATTCTCCCCTCCAGGAAAAACAGAGAGTTGATTTGGTCCAAAGGACTCCAGCTTTTGCTGAGTAAACTGCTGTGCGCCTTGCCCGATAGCAACCATCGCAATCACGGAGGCATTGCCAATTATAATACCGAGCATGGTGAGTGTACTACGGAGTTTGTTGGCAGTCAGCGTTTTAACTGCCATATTTGTACCTTCAAGTAGGTTCATGGTTTTGTTTTATACGGATTGAAACTAAAATCCAACAGTATCTACGCCCTCAATTTTCTCGTTGTTTGGAGGAGATATAAACACGCGGTCGCTCTTTTTCAGACCTTCTAACACTTGAACTTGGTCACCACTGGCTGCGCTCACCTTAATTGGTTGGAAGCGTGTTTTAGTTTTTTCATCAGCAACATACACTCCTGTTTGACCATTAGGCTGACTCACAACCGCAGCCAGGGGAATAACTAGAGCATTCTTAATTGGCTCACCCAGGAACATGAGTCTCACATTCATCCCTGACTTAAGCTTTGCCTGCCCGGTAGAGAGTGCCACTTTCACTCGAAAGGAGGTAATATTGTTTTCTTGCACAGCCCTAGGTGCAATTAGGCTAACCTGTCCCTTAAAAGTTTCGTTAGAATAAGTGTCTGCTTGAATATTTACAGTCTGACCTGGATTCATTTTAGATATGTTGGCTTCAGGAATTTTGGCTTCAATCTCTAAGCCACTGGAGAGTTCAGCAATGGAAGTGGATGTGGCACCTTCATTGGAAGAGGCTGATGTGGTAGGTGTGACGAAATCTCCCTCTTGAGCAAAGCGGCGGGTGATAATGCCTGCAAAAGGCGCACGAATAACCGTATTGTTGAATTGGCTTTGATAAAAAGCAAGTTGAGCTTTTGCCTGAGCCACTTCGGCTTCTGCTTGAGCAATTTCCTCAGGGCGCAGTCCGTTGTGGGCTTTTTTCAAACTCTCTCCCTGTTCTTTGAGTCGCGCTAGCTCTGCTTCCAAATTTGCCTTAGCTTCCCGTTGTTTAGCAATAAACTCTCCAAAGGCGTTCCGGGAGATTGCACCTTCTTGAGCTGGCTTGGAATTGCGTTTGAGTTCTTCTGTTGCACGGTTTAGCCTTGCTTGGGCTGCTGCTACGGTTGCTGATGCTGTAGCAACTCTGGCTTTTGCTTCAGCAATTTCTTCAAGACGAGTTCCAGAGCGCTTTAGTTCTAAGTCAGCCACAGCTTTTTCCAGTGATGCTAGATACTGATTGACCTGCGCTTGGACTTTCTCGTTACTCATACGGGCAATGATTTGTCCTTTGGTAACGCGATCGCCCTCAATCACATATAGTTTGGCAATGCGTCCAGAATCTTCAGGACTTAGGTTAATTTTTCGCACAGCCTGCACCAGCCCATTGGCTTGGATTTGCACCACCCAATTTTTGGTTTGTACCAATACAGTCTGGTTAATTAGGTCTTGCTGAGAGGAAGTGTCTTCGGTCTTCAGGTAAACTAAAGTTGTGATCGTTCCTAAAGCTCCAATGATCATGATTGCGGGTATCCAGAGATTTAGCTTCTTCACCCGACTCAACGGTAAAATTTGCATTAGTATACTTTATTTAAGAGAATTGAGAAGCGAACCAGTTTAGTTCAATGCTTCAATCGTAGGAGCTTGCCTGTGTTTACCACATGGATCTAAGTTCCCAAAAGCTCTTGTGACCAAAGTACTGCAACTAATAGAACCTTGGTACTATACTCTTAAAGTAAATCGCGACCAAAGACTCTGGTAAAGAGAAACTTCCATCGCGTACAGTATCAGGTGAGAACCTTTTGTGAAGCCGCCAACACCGTGAACCGTCTTCTGCAACTTAAAACCCATCCTTTTCGTTTACTGCTCTACTTGGAATGGATTTTGTTGATAATTACAGTTCTGGGTGAGCTACCGTGGGAAAATATTCCCTACCTAGAAACGCTGCTGGGAGAGTCTTCTAATACACCAAAACTGCTGCCGTACTCTTGGCTGCTAAATATACTTTGCATTGTAGGTTTCGGGTTAATGGGGTTGCGGTTGCCACAAGGCACAACCGTGAGCAAATGGCTTTACACTGCACTGGAACTAGGACTAATTTGGCTCGTAAATGCCTTGGGAAGCTGGCGTATATCTTTTCTGTCTCCTTATCTAATTGTCGTCATCCGCAGTTGCCTAATTTTTAAACCAACGGGACGAGTGTTAGTTACTGGGTTGGTCTTTATCTCTTTCTTGCTATCACTGGTAATTTCGGTAAAGGATATTCTAGCGATTCAACTGGAACTGACACAACCCAAACCTGCAACGCTCAACGAAATCAGGATTTGGTTTATTATTAGTAGTATCAACACGGCATTTTTATTTGGATTGGTGTTGGTGTTCGTTTTAATGCTGGTCAATGCATTAGTAGCAGAACGCCAAAGTCGGCAAAAACTGACACTCGCCCACGACCAGTTACGCCAATATGCCCTACGGATAGAAGACCAGGCGACTTTACAGGAGCGTAACCGAATTGCCCGCGAAATTCATGATTCTTTGGGTCATGCAATGACGGCTCAAAGTATTCAGTTAGAAAATGCGTTGTTATTTTGTCACTCCAACCCAGATAAAACCGAAGTATTTTTGATTGAAGCCAAGCAATTGGCAGCAACAGCTCTCAAAGAGATTCGTCAATCAGTCTCTAGGCTGCGGTCTGACTCATTGCAAGGGAAAACTCTAGAATCAGCTCTCGCTACCCTGATTCAGGACTTTTACAAAAGGACGAACATCACCCTAGACAGCAACATCAGCCTGACTTATCCGCTGACGGCTGAAGTTATGACTGCTGTCTATCGCATTGTTCAAGAAGCCTTAACGAATATCTGCAAACACAGTGATGCAACACAAGTTACCCTTCAGTTGCAAACGATACATAGACACTTACATCTGCTGATTTCTGATAATGGTAGAGGCTTCAACCCAGAACAAAACACAACGGGTTTTGGACTTCAGGGAATGCAAGAAAGAACGATAGCTCTGGGAGGTCATTTCAAGCTAGCAAGTGAAATAGGAAAGGGTTGCCGTGTCACTGTTGATATTCCACTTGTGAAATTTCTGCCATGATTCGCTTGTTGCTAGTAGACGACCAAATTATCATTCGCCAAGGACTCAAGAGCTTGCTAGAGTCTAAGCCAGACTTACAGGTGGTTGGAGATGCCGAAAATGGTCAACTGGCACTGGATCTGCTTGAGTCCCTACAGGGAACACCGCTACAACCGGATGTGGTGTTGCTGGATGTGCGAATGCCCGTGATGGATGGTGTAGCAGCGACCCAGCGAATTTGCCAACGCTTTCCGGAAACACAGGTTCTGATTTTGACCACCTTTGATGACGATGAATATGTTTCGCAGGCAATGCGCTTTGGGGCGAAGGGGTACTTAATCAAAGATACTCCGTCAGAGGACTTAGCGATGGCTATTCGGGCAGTTTACCAAGGTTACACCTATCTTGGACCCGGACTGTTTGAAAAAGCACTTCCACACCAAAGCACCGCTGCTCCCGTTAAGCCAGCCATTCCTCCTAAATTAGCGGATCTGTCGCCTAGGGAGTGGGAGGTATTGCGGTTAATTGCTTCTGGAGCGAGCAATCGTGAAATTGCACAGGCACTTTACATCTCAGAAAGAACTGTAAAAAATCATGTTACCAGTATTTTGAGTAGGTTAGGTTTACGCGATCGCACCCAAGCAGCGCTTTTTGCCAGTTCGTTCCTTCCCCTGCTGGATGCTTAGCGGGACTTTATAAACCTATTTCTCTACTTGGACGTATTGATAGAATTCACTCGCTTTTAACTTGTTACCAATGGAGGATGAGTGTCTGGACCTGCGTTGCTTACTGCCATGTAAAATCCGTTTTGCACGAAATTACGGGGCAATCAACCTTCTACTTTATCCAAAGCGATTGCTGAATTAGGTCGAATTGCTAAAACTTTATATCTGCTATCCTATATTGATGATGAAAGTTACCGTCGCCGCATCCTCACCCAAATTAACCGTGGCGAAAGTCGTCATAGTTTGTCGAGGGCTGTGTTTCACGGGCAAAGGGGAGAACTGCGTCAAAGATACCGCGAGGGACAAGAGGAACAACTTGGAGCACTGGGTTTGGTTGTCAACGTGATTGTGTTATGGAATACTTATTATATGGATGCGGCAATCTCCTTTTTGCGTTCTATTGAACAATCAGTATTACCATCGGATGTTGTACGACTATCTCCGTTAGGGCGCAAGCACATAAATATGTTGGGGCGGTATTATTTTTCTCTAGCTGAAACCATAGAACGGGGAGAATTGCGTCCTTTAAGGGACCCGAACGCACGCGAAGATTTTGAATTAATTTGAGAAAAAAGAGCTTATCCCGGTTTTCTGTTCCTAAGTTTTGTAACGGGTTTTTCATGTATATACATGGTTGAAAGTAAGAAACTGCTTATTTGCAAGGAAATTATCTATGTATATACATGGCTGAGATTTTGCCATTATTTTTGAATTTATTTCCTTATCCCGATTTTCTGTTCCATTGATGATGCTGTTGGCGAAATATTTCTTAATACTTCTTACGTCCAGGGAATTCAAGTGTTTGACAGCCGAAAAGCAATAAACAGTTCGAGCTAGGTTTTGGGTGTTAACCCAATTAATTAGAGAAAGATTATCTTGAAAGAATGCTCCGTAATATATTCCTTGTAGTCGTCCTGTTTTATACTCCTTCCAGTACGCTGATTTACCTTTTTCCTCTGAACGTAAACAGTAAGTCAGCGGGGAAATTTCTAACTATGTAACGAAAAGTTAAAGTTGAGGATATGAGTGAAATTTCATACGTTGGGTACTGTGTTTTCCTCTTTCTCCCCTCGCTTTAACTCCATTCATTACGGC
>JAAUSC010000262.1 GCA_012031965.1 Scytonema sp. RU_4_4 | reverse complement strand
AAGCTTTTACAGGTAGACCGGGCGCTCATCTACCGTTTCAGTCTGAAAGCATGGTACTGTGATCGCCGAGTCAATGGTAGTGGGTTTTACTCCGAGTCTAGGGGAATCTTTGAGTGCGATCGCCTTTGGTTGTGAAAATCGACAGAACTACGAGCAACAGCAAGTCGTTGTCCAAGAAGATGTTTACGAAAAAGTCAAGAGTGCTTATCAACTCCAACTACTGAAACATTTTCAAGTCCAAGCCAGTTTAAATCTACCCATTGTCATAGACGGACAAGTATGGGGCTTGCTTGCGATTCAGCAATGCTCCGGTTCTCGTCAATGGCAAGAAGCTGAAGTTAGCTTGCTTAACCAAATTATCACGGAACTGAGGCTCAATCTACAAACAGTAGAACTTCTGACTCAACGAAAACAAGAGGCTAAGCAAGAAAAAGTCTTAGCTCAAATCCTGGAAAGAATACCACCATCTTCTGATGCAAGCGTTACCCTTGGCAACATCACCCAAGAACTACGACAGTTTCTCAAGGCTGACCGAGTTATTGTTTATCGCTTAAACCCTGATTGGAGTGGCGCATTTATTGCAGAATCTGTCGCCTCGGGCTGGGTTGCTTTGATGCAAGAGCAAGAGAAAGATGTCAGTTTGAGGTCAAAAGATAAATTAGATTATGAGCGCTGCACGGTGAAGATGCTAGGTAATCTTGCTACCCTTGACACCGACACCTATCTGAGAGATACACAAGGGAAGGATTTTGTCAAGCATAAGGCAATTAAGCGTGTGGATGACATCTATACTGCTGGTTTTTCTGACTGCTACATCAAAACTCAGGAAAAATTCCAGAGTAGAGCTTACATCATTACCCCAATTTTTGAGGGGGAACAACTCTGGGGTCTACTAGGTGTGTATCAGAACTCTGGACCTCGACGCTGGCAGGATTCTGAAGCTACGCTGCTATCATTAGTCAGTCAGCGTTTCAGCACTATTCTCAAGCAGGCTGACGCCGCAGCTGTGCTCAAACTGAAATCAGAGCAACTAGTGGCTGAGCGGGAGCGAATCGTAGCGGATGCTATCGATAGGATTCGTCAATTGTCTGACATGAACATCATTTTCAAGACGACACCTTCTGAAGTCCGAAGTCTGCTAAAAGCAGAGCGTGTCGTTATTTATCGCTTCAATCCGGATTGGAGCGGTGAGTATGTTGCTGAGTCGGTATCCAGTGAATGGAAATCTCTCATGCAAGAGCAATTCAACAACTCCATCCTGCGAGAAAACATCAGCGAGTGCAGTGCCAAAATACTTGGTGGAGGAAGAATCAGTATCGCAGATACCTATCTCCAACGAACTAAAGGGGGACAATTTTCCACAAAAACAAACTTTAGGGTTGTCAACGATATTTACCAAGCAGGATTTTCACCTTGTTACATTGAAATTTTGGAGCGGTTACAAGCAAGAGCTTACATCATTACTCCGATTGTCAAAGGAGGAAGGCTTTGGGGTTTATTAGCAACATATCAAAACTCTGGTCCGCGTGATTGGCAAGAGCATGAAATTAAGGTGCTGACCGAAATTAGCAATCAGCTGGGGATAGCCCTACAGCAAACGGAGTACCTCAAACAACTACAGGAACAAGCCACTCAAATAGCCTTGGCTGCAGAGCAGGAACGAGCAGTCGTCAAGGTTATCGATAAGATTCGCCAAACATCAGATATTGACACCATTTTTAAAACAGCAACTCAGGAAATCAGAAAACTTCTGAGTGTGGAGCGATTGACGATCTACAAATTTCGCCCAGATTATTTTGGTGATTTTGTTGTTGAGTCTGAGTCCGGCGGATGGCCAAAATTAGTTGGTAGCGGTTGGGAAGACCCTTATTTAAACGAACATCAGGGTGGTCGGTTCCGTAACAATGAACCTTTTGTTATAGATGATATTTACAATGGCAATCTAGATGATTGCCATATAGAAGCTTTGGAGGTCTTTGGGGTTAAGTCGTGCTTGGTGGTTTCCATAATGCAAGGGGAGAAACTTTGGGGTTTGTTGTCAGCGTTTCAACACACTGGACCAAGGCACTGGGAGGAAGGTGAAACTAAGATACTCATGCAGATTGCCTCGCGACTAGGAATCGCTCTACAGCAGGCAGAATATCTTAAACAACTACAGGAACAAGCCACCCAAATAGCCAAGGCTGCAGAGCAGGAACGAGGTGCAGCTAAGGTGATTGAAAAGATTCGCCAAACATCAGATATTGACACCATTTTTAGAACAGCAACACAGGAAATCAGGAAACTTCTGGGTGTGGAGCGATTGACGATCTACAAATTTCGCCCAGATTATTTTGGTGATTTTGTTGTTGAGTCTGAGTCCGGCGGATGGCCGAAATTAGTTGGTAGTGCTTGGGAAGATCCTTATTTAAACGAACGTCAGGGTGGTCGGTTCCGTAATAATGAACCTTTAGTTGTGGGTGATATTTACAATGCTAATCTCACCGATTGCCATATAGAAGCCTTGGAAGCATTTGGAGTGAAATCCTGCCTTGTTGTTTCCATATTCCAAGGGGAGAAACTTTGGGGCTTGTTGTCAGCGTTTCAACACAGCGAAACACGGCATTGGGAAGATGGTGAAGTGAAGATCATGGCGCAGATTAGCTCCCAAGTGGGAGTCGCTCTACAGCAGGCAGAGTATGTTGAAGAACTGCGTGTGCAGTCACAGAAGTTAGCCAAGTCAGTTGAACAGGGAACAATTTACAGCAAACTGGTCTATAGACTCGGTTTAGCTCTCATTCAAGAGAATTTTTCGCTTGACAACCTGCTCAAAATGGCTGTTACGGAATTACGGAGACAGTTGAAAGCTGATCGAATCAGTATTTACCGTTTTAATACTGACTGGGGAGGTGAATTTTTGGTTGAAGACGTTGGTAGCGATTGGGTCAAAGTTGTGGGAACTGACTTAGCAAGAGCCGACGATACTTACCTCCAAGAAAGAAACGGCGGTCGGTATCGCCGAAAAGAAACTCTCACCATAGACAACATCCGAACTGCTGGATATGATGAATGCCACATAAACCTCCTAGAACAGTGGGGAACAAAGGCTTACATGATTGCTCCCATCTTCAAGAACGACCAACTTTGGGGATTATTGGGAGCTTATCAAAATGATGCACCACGTCATTGGGAGCAAATAGATGTCAACTTGCTAGCTCAAGTAGGAGTGCAAATCGGTCTTGCTTTACAACAAGCAGAATATTTGGAGCAATTGAAAACTCAAGCACAGCAATTAGCACAAGCAAGCGAAAGGGAAAAAGCAGCCAAAGAGCAACTCCAACGGGAGGTGATTCAGTTGCTCTCAGCAGTGCAACCAGCACTGCAAGGAAATCTGACAATTCGGTTACCTGTGACGGAAAGTGAAGTAGGCACCATCGCCGACGTCTATAATATCACCCTGCAAAGTCTGCGAAAAGTCGTCATACAGGTGCAGACAGCATCCAGGAAACTTGCTCAAACTTCTCAAGCAAGCGAATCTTCTATCGTTGGTTTAGCGAGTCATGCACAGCAGCAGTTTCAATCTCTGAGCAATGCATTAGAGCAAGTCCAAACGATAGTCAACTCTACAAAAGCTGTCACAACAAACGCCCAACAGGTGGAAGAAGCAGTGCAGGTAGCAAACCAGACCATCCATCAAGGAGATACGGCGATGAACCGCACTGTGAACGGAATTCTTAACATTCGGGAAACAGTCGCGGAAACCAGTAAACGCCTCAAGCGCTTTTCGGAATCTTCTCAGAAGGTTTCCAAGGTCGTGAGTTTGATTAGCAACTTTACAACTCAGACCCAATTGCTTGCTTTGAATGCAGCGATTGAAGCAACCAGAGCCGGACAGTATGGACGTGGTTTTGCCGTTGTCGCTGATGAAGTGCGTTCTTTGGCGCGTCAGTCTGCTGAAGCTGCTACTGAAATAGAACAGCTGGTTCAAGAAATCCAAAAGGGTACAGCAGAAGTTTCTGTAGCTATGGAAAATGCGACTCAGCAAGTTGCAACAGGAACAACGCAGGTACACGATGCTCGTCAGCATCTTAACGCCATTGTTGCAGCCACGACTCAAATCAGCCAACTCGTGGAAAGTATTACCCAAGCAACGCAGGTACAGGGTCAGGAAATCCAATCAGTCACACAAACCATGACAGAAGTCGCAGCAATTGCTAACCAGACAAAGAAGGATTCGATTGAAATTTCCACATCTTTTAAAGAGCTCCTAACTATGGCTCAAAATCTCCAAGCTAGTGCTGACCAGTTCAAGGTCGATTGACATCCTCCCCACCCTGTAGAGGGATGGGGATTTATGTGCGTACCCTGCGGAAAGCCGCCAAGGAGCGTCTATATCTGCGTCCGTCTGCGGTTTCTTAACTCTTTGATGTACCTCACACAATTGAAATCCGCTGTATCAGTGAACAGTTATCAGTGAACACTCTTTACTGATAACTGAATAACTGATAACTGTTGTAGATTCTAAGTGCTCATGCCTAAAAACTAATGACTAACGACCCAACCATTCAAGAGCAAAGCCACCGCTACTTTCTCCAAGAAGCACCGGAACTGCTGCAAGTTATAGAACAAGAATTGTTCAGTCTTAGAGAAGACTTCAGTATCAACAAGGTTTATACGTTAATGCGTGCTACTCATACCCTCAAAGGAGCAGCAGCCAGCATCGGTTTGGAAACAATTAAAACCGTAGCTCACATATTGGAGGACATTTTTAGAGCAATCTGCAAACCTGATTTGTCCATTGACCAAGAAGTTGAAGCTTTACTCTTCGAGAGTTATGAGTGTTTACGCTTACCCCTAACCGCTGAACTGACAGAAGGGTCGGTGAATGATGTTGATATTCTCGACCGAATCGCCAGTCTTTTTGCTCAACTGCAACTGAAGTTAGCAGACTGTTTTGCTCACAAAGCTCACATTCCCAGTTCACAAGAATTGGGCTTTGACTTGACACAATCTATCTTTGAAGTCGGAGTTACCCAACGGTTAAATCAGCTGGCTACAGCTATAAGCAATGGTCATTCCGAACAAGTTGCTACTATGCTCAGGGTACAAGCAGAGGTTTTCCTTGGTTTAGCTGAGTCTTTAAATTTACCAGGGTTTGGAGCGATCGCTCAAACAACGCTGACTGCTTTGGACAACTATCCCAATCAAGCGGTGGTTGTTGCTTGCGTTGCTTTGGCAAACTTTAAAGAAGCACGTGAAACCATACTAAACGGTGACAGAAGTCAAGGCGGTGAAGTATCCTTAGCATTACAACAACTGGGCGGAGTACTCCACGATTTCCCCCAAGTGTCCCAAAATGAACCAATCCAAGCTCAAGAGTCGGTAACTTTAACGACACCTAACACTGAAGCACACAGTGAGGAATCAACCTCTGGTTCTCAAATGACCAATAAACCCGACTCTTTACCCCCCCAAGCCTCCCCCCAAACCTCAAAGAGCGAGGAGCTTACGCTCTCCGAGGAAGCATCCATACTCTGGGAAGACACCGCTGAAGGTTCAGAGACTTCTCCCCATCTCTCCATCTCTTCACCGACTCAGCCTCCCATCTCCTCCTCAACTCGTACCATACGGGTTAATGTTGAGAGTTTAGAACAACTAAATTACTTTATTGGAGAATTGCTCACAAATCAAAATCGCCAATCTCTCCAGAACGAACAACTGTGGGCTAATGTTCGAGTACTGCTTACAAAACTACAGCAGCATCAGCAGTTACTAAATGAGTTACAAGATTTATCTGAATCCCAGCTCAGTGTTCCAGAACAACAGTGGTTATTTCGCAATCGACAAGACAGTGGACATTTCGATTCTCTGGAACTGACGACTAGTTACAGCGAGTTTCATAACCTCGTTCAATCGCTTCTAGAAGACATCGTGCAATTGGGAGAAACTACCGACGCTATTGAAATGTTTACTCGCCAGTCTCAGGAGACTTTGGAAAAACAACGTCGGTTATTGACTCATACCCGTGATTCTCTCATAGAAACCCGGATGTTGCCCTTGGGACATCTGTTTGAACGCTTTCCCGGTCTTTTACATCAGGTAGAATTTATACACAAAAAGCAGATAACACTGAATTTTCATGGAAGTGACACCTTAGTTGATAAGGTAATCGTTGAGAAACTGTATGACCCCTTGCTACATCTGCTTCGCAATGCTTTTGACCACGGAATTGAATCCCCCTCAATCCGACAACAACGGGGTAAGCCAGAGAAAGGTCAGATTGAAATTTCTGCCTACCATCAAGGAAAGTACTTGGTGATTGAAGTTCGGGATGATGGTCAAGGATTAGATTTTGAAAAGATTCGTGCCAAGGTCGTAGAATGTGAACTTGTCTCGCCAGAAGAAGCTAGCAGTCTCAATGAAGCTCAGCTAACAGAGTTCATTTTTCAACCAGGTTTTTCTACAGCTTCTCAGGTTAATGACCTCTCTGGACGAGGAATTGGTCTTGATGTGGTTCGCATTCATTTGCAAGCAATTCGAGGTTCAATTAAAATTTATTCTCAATTACATCAAGGCACAATATTCAAACTGCAAATTCCTCTGAGCTTAACGATCGCCAACTTACTGCTCTGTCAAGCTGGTGACCAAACCTACGCCTTGTTTACCAATTCTATTAAGGAAATTCTTATTCCAACAGCAGATCAGATTCGCAGCTGGGAAGGAGGCAAAGTTCTTCGGTGGGGTAAGGGTGCTTCTGCGAAACTGATTCC
Source organism: Scytonema sp. RU_4_4 (assembly GCA_012031965.1). GTDB lineage: Bacteria > Cyanobacteriota > Cyanobacteriia > Cyanobacteriales > Nostocaceae > Brasilonema. The sequence continues at coordinate 1,535 of JAAUSC010000262.1, read as the reverse complement.
AGTCTACCAACTCACGAAAGTCCTGAATTATTTCTCATCTGTTGTCACTCAATCCTCAGTCTTTGATACCAAGCCTTCCCGTATTTCTCAGGAACAGCAGACAGCAATTATTCTTATTAGTTTTCAAGATAAAGTTTTTGGTTTGGAAGTAGACCAGCTCATCGGTGACCAGGAATTGGTTATCCGTTCATTAGGAGCAATGATTATGCCTCCTCGTTACATCTACGGGAGTTGTATTCTACCTGATGGTCAGCTGACATTGGTACTTGATGGATTAGCATTGATGGAATGTTTGTTACAACAGCAAAAAGAAGATGAGAGTCATTGGGCAAGGAACAACGTCTTTACAGACAATTACAATTCTGTGAGTTCAACGCCCCTCATGTTCACGTCCAAGATAGAACAGCCGCTATTACGATCTCAAGTTAGTAGTGCGTTACCAGAAGCACCAGATCTTAATAACTACAAAGCAAGACCAAAAAAAACTATCCTCCTTGTAGACGATTCAATTACCGTACGCCAAACTTTAGCTTTGACCTTAGAGAAAGCAAACTATCAAGTGCTTCAGGCAAAAGACGGTTACGAAGCAATTGAGACCCTCCAGCGTCACACAAATATTAATCTAGTGTTCTGTGATATCGAAATGCCACGTATGAACGGGTTTGAGTTTCTCAAAAACCGTCAGCAAGACTCTGCTTTAGCAAATATTCCTGTTGTGATGCTAACTTCTCGAAGTAGTGATAAGCACCGCATGCTTGCTTTCAAGTTGGGAGCCAACGCGTATATTACCAAGCCTTATCTGGAACATATACTGTTGACCACACTCGTAGATGTTCTTGAGAAGAATACTGGAGTTGTTGACTAAAGGAGGTGAGTCATGCAACACGACGAGTCACAGTTAAATAAGTTTATTGTTTTTACGATTGCAGATTATCTCTTAGCTCTCCCGATGAGTGATGTGGTGAAGGTGGTAAATGTTTCACCTGCAGATAGCAAAAGGCTGCCAAAAATAGGACTACTGCAGATAGGCAAGTACATAATTAAGATTTTGGACTTGCATCAACACTCAAGCTTAGATGCTCTCCCTGACTCATCTGATCACCCATCTTTTTTGGTGGTGACACACGATTCACAACGAGAACTCTATGGAATTTTGGTAAATGAACCGCCCGATATAGTGGAATTACCGCCAGAAGCGATGCGCTCATTACCAAAATCTAGTCATCACAGTAATCCTATGACTGAGATGGTCAGCCATGTCGCTGTTCTATCCCAGCAAGAGGTCATAAAAACAATCTTTTTACTTGATTTGAAGCGTATCACAGAGACTGTATGAATTGAGAAGAAATCAGAATACAAAATGCAGAACTTAGAATTTTGACACTCTCCTCTGGTGCGAGTTCGGCTACGGTGGTGTACACAAGTCTTAAAATTCAGCCGAATGCGGGGTTTCATCGTTTAGCTCTGGGCTGTTGAATTGTGCTGGAACGCTGTCCGCAGCGAGGAGGAACGACGAAGCAATCGCTTTAACCACG
>JAAUSC010000261.1 GCA_012031965.1 Scytonema sp. RU_4_4 | reverse complement strand
CGCAAGAATTGCGGGCGGCAGAAGACCCAGAGTTTGAAACTTTCTATACCAAGAACATTTTGCTCAACGAGGGTATCCGCGCTTGGATGGCTCCTGCTGATCAGCCTCACGAAAAATTTGTATTCCCAGAAGAGGTACTACCACGTGGTAACGCTCTCTAATAGATCAACAATGGTCACTGGTCGTGACCAAGACTCCACCGGCTTTGCTTGGTGGGCTGGTAACGCCCGTCTCATTAACCTCTCCGGTAAACTACTAGGTGCTCACGTTGCCCATGCTGGCTTGATTGTATTTTGGGCTGGAGCGATGACCTTGTTTGAAGTCGCTCACTTCATTCCCGAAAAGCCTGTATACGAGCAAGGCTGCATCCTGATACCTCACCTCGCTACCTTAGGATGGGGTGTAGGTCCTGGTGGTGAAATTATTGACACCTTCCCCTACTTCGTTGTTGGTGTACTGCACCTGATCTCGTCAGCTGTACTCGGTTTGGGCGGTATCTATCACGCCATCCGTGGTCCAGAAACCTTAGAAGAGTACTCCTCTTTCTTTGGTTATGACTGGAAAGACAAGAACAAAATGACCACTATCATTGGGTTCCACCTCATCATTTTGGGATGCGGTGCCCTACTGTTGGTGCTGAAGGCAATGTTCTTCGGTGGTATCTACGATACTTGGGCACCTGGTGGCGGTGATGTTCGTGTCATTAGCAACCCAACACTCAACCCAGCAGTTATCTTCGGTTATTTGGTGAACTCTCCATTCGGCGGAGAAGGCTGGCTCGCCGGCGTCGATAACATGGAAGACGTCATCGGTGGTCATATTTGGGTTGCTCTCATCTGTATTTCTGGTGGTATTTTCCACATCCTTACCAAGCCTTTTGGCTGGGCACGTCGCGCCTTGATCTGGTCAGGTGAGGCTTACCTCTCCTACAGTTTGGCCGCTGTATCCCTGATGGCTTTCACTGCTTCTTGCTTCGTCTGGTTTAACAACACTGTCTACCCCAGTGAATTTTACGGACCAACAAACGCTGAAGCCTCCCAAGCCCAGTCTTTCATCTTCTTGGTGCGTGACCAGAAGCTGGGAGCTAACGTCGCCTCTGCCCAAGGTCCAACTGGTTTGGGTAAATATCTCATGCGCTCCCCCAGTGGTGAAATCATCTTTGGTGGTGAGACCATGCGCTTCTGGGATTTCCGTGGTCCTTGGCTGGAGCCTCTGCGCGGTCCCAACGGTCTTGACTTAGACAAGATAAAGAACGACGTTCAGCCTTGGCAAATTCGTCGTGCGGCTGAGTACATGACTCATGCTCCCAACGGTTCAATCAACTCTGTGGGTGGCGTGATCACGGAGCCTAACTCCTTTAACTACGTTAATCCCCGTGCTTGGTTGGCGACTTCTCACTTCGTACTTGCTTTCTTCTTCCTCATTGGTCACTGGTGGCACGCCGGTCGCGCTCGTGCAGCCGCCGGTGGTTTTGAGAAGGGAATTAACCGTGAGACTGAGCCAGTTATGTTCATGAAGGAACTTGACTAACAGATTTCTTTTATCACTGACAATCACTTACTTCAAGGCTCCTGTGTTAAAACGGGAGCTTTTTCTTCATGATTTGAATTAGTTTGAATCCCCACCTTCAAGGTAACTAACGGGAGGCTAGGGTGGGGAGGATATCAGTTAATACGCGTCCATCGGTAGACAAGAACAAACAAAATTCCTATCCCCAAAGGCGGCGTCAATGCGACCGACACTGGGCCAGAATTTATATTCACGAGTCCAAGGTGCTGGATACGCAGCTTGTTCCCGAGAATAGGGATGATTCCATTCTCCGACAATCAGGCTTTCTGCGGTGTGGGGTGCATTCTTCAAGACGTTATCTTGAGCATCCATCTTGCCTGATTCAATTTCCGCGATTTCTTGTCGAATAGCAATCATAGCATCACAGAAACGGTCTAACTCTTCTTTTGATTCGCTTTCTGTGGGTTCCACCATGATTGTACCTGCCACAGGCCAGGAAACAGTTGGTGCATGAAAGCCATAATCCATCAGGCGCTTGGCAACATCATCGATTTCGACACTTGCAGATTTTTTGAGCGAACGCAAATCTAAAATGCACTCATGAGCAACCAAACCATTTTTCCCTTTATACAAAACAGGATAATAAGGTTCAAGCTTGCGGGCAATGTAGTTTGCATTCAGAATTGCCACCTTCGTGGCTTGAGTCAAACCATCTGCACCCATCATGGCAATATACATCCAAGAAATCACGAGGATACTGGCGCTACCCCAAGGTGCAGCCGAAACTGAACCCATACGTTGTTCACCTTCCATTTCAACAACAGCGTGTCCAGGAAGAAAAGGTACCAGATGGGAAGCGACGCCAATAGGTCCCATACCAGGACCACCGCCACCGTGGGGGATGCAGAAGGTTTTATGCAAGTTCAAGTGACAGACATCTGCGCCGATATCCCTAGGACGACAAAGCCCCACTTGAGCGTTCATATTCGCCCCATCCATGTAAACTTGTCCACCGTGAGTGTGAACAACAGCGCAGATTTCCTGAATTTGCTCCTCGAACACACCGTGAGTTGAGGGATATGTCACCATTAATGCTGCAAGTTCTTTGCTATGCTTTTGAGCTTTAGCTTTGAGGTCATCTAAGTCAACATTACCTTCAGTATCACAAGCAATAGCAACCACCTTCATTCCACACATTACGGCACTTGCAGGGTTTGTTCCATGTGCCGATTGGGGAATCAAACAAACATTGCGGTGTCCTTCCCCTCGACTTTCGTGATACTCCTTGATGACGAGCAACCCTGTATATTCACCTTGAGAACCAGCATTTGGTTGCAGCGAAACTCCTGCAAACCCGGTAATTTCAGCTAACCACTTTTCTAGCTGCTGAAACAGGATTTGATAACCCTGTGTTTGTGACAGTGGTGCAAAAGGATGTATCTTACCAAACTCAGCCCATGTGACTGGTATCATCTCAGATGTTGCATTGAGCTTCATCGTACATGATCCCAAGGGAATCATCGATGTTGTTAGCGACAAATCCTTTGCTTCCAACTTGTGCAGATAGCGCAACAACTCGGTTTCTGAGTGATAGCGGTTAAAGATGGGGTGGGTGAGGTAACTGGTGGTGCGGGGTAAGAGGAGAGCAGAGGAAGCAGGGGGAGCAGGGGGAGCAGGGGGGAACAGTAGTTCGTCGCCAGAAGCGAAAATTTCCAAAAGGTCGATTAAGTCTTTTTCTGTGGTGGTTTCGTCTAGGGATAGACCTACAGTCGTTGTATCGAAAATGCGTATGTTAATTTTACGTGCTTCACAAGCTTGTAAAATCTCATCTAAACTGCGTTTTCCTAAATTGACTCGCAAAGTATCAAAGAAATATTCAGAACCGATGCTGTAGCCCAAACGCTTTAATCCTTCTGCGAGCACCACAGTCATCTGGTGAATGTTCTCGGCAATTCTCTTTAACCCATCCGGACCGTGATACACAGCATACATACTTGCCATAACTGCCAGCAACACCTGTGCTGTACAAATATTGCTAGTGGCTTTTTCGCGGCGAATATGCTGTTCACGAGTTTGTAAAGCAAGACGCAACGCAGGTTTACCTTGGGCATCTTTTGATACACCAACAATTCGCCCTGGAACTTGCCGTTTATACTCTTCTTTGGTTGCAAAGTAAGCTGCATGAGGTCCACCGTAGCCCAAGGGAATACCAAAACGCTGAGTGCTTCCTACAGCAATATCAGCGCCGAATTTACCTGGGGGTGTCAGCAAAGTGAGACTTAAGGGATCTGCTGCTACCGTTACCAATGCTCCCTTAGCATGGGCTTTTTCTACAAAAGCGCGGTAGTCATAGATTGTGCCATCACTGGCGGGGTATTGCAGAATTGCCCCAAAAATAGGTTCAGAAAAATCAAAGGTTTGATGGTCGCCGACAATAATATCAATTCCCAAAGGTTGAGCACGTGTTTGCAACACATCTATCGTTTGGGGATGACACTCACGCGAAACAAAATAAGTATTTGCTTTATTTTTGCAAACACCATAGCTCAGACTCATCGCTTCTGCTGCTGCTGTGGCTTCATCCAGCAATGAAGCATTCGCAATTTCCAAACCTGTTAAGTCAATAATCATGGTTTGGAAATTGAGCAGCGCTTCGAGTCGTCCTTGGGCAATTTCTGGTTGATAGGGAGTGTAGGCGGTATACCAACCTGGGTTTTCTAGGATATTGCGCCCAATCACGGATGGAGTGATACAGTCGTAGTACCCCATACCAATAAACGAGCGGAAAACTTGATTTTTTGAAGCTATTTCTTTTAACTTAGCAAGTGCTGCGTACTCACTTTGTGCTTGTGATAACTCTAATGCATGAGATAACCGGATTGCCTGCGGTACTGCTTGATCAATAAGTTCATCAAGAGTATTATAGCCCTGTACCTCAAGCATTTGCTGGATGTCATTGGGTGATGGTCCAATGTGCCGTTCTTGAAAAGAACTTAACTTTTGGCTAGTTTCCCTTAGCATCTGCTGATGGTTTGATTTAGGACGAGGAATATTAGCTACCACAAATTGCTCTCCAGACGCGACTACTTCATATTCTGCAACAAGTCTGTGTGACGCGTTGGGTATAATTTGTCAATTTATGAAAACTAGTGAAGTTTTTTTATAAAAACTAATGAAACTTTTCCAGACAACATGAAGGAGACAAGGGGAAAGAGGAGCAACACAGGAAGAGAGGGAAAGAGGGATAATTTCCCTCACTCTCTCAATCTCCCCTTGTTCTGTTCTACCCTTCTACCTGCGCGCTGTACTCATTCGCAGTCAAAGCATCATCAATTTCACCAGGCTTATTGACGCGTACTTTCAGCAACCACCCTTCCCCATAAGGATCTTCTGCCAATTGTTCTGGTGATTCTATCAAAACTTCATTGCGTTCTATCACTGTACCAGTGACTGGGGAATTAAGGTTTTCCACAGCTTTCACCGATTCAATTGTGCCAAAGGTTTCTTCCTTAGAAACAACATCATTAACTTCTGGGAGTTCTAAAAACACAATGTCACCTAATTGTTCTACGGCAAAGGCAGTAATGCCAATGGTGGCAATTTCGCCTTCGAGACGCACGTATTCATGAGTATCTAGGTATCTCAAATCTTCAGGATATTCAGACATACATACCACTTCCTCGTCCACATCAAAAAAATTACCACTACGATAGCAATTTGCGCTATGGTACTCATGACTCAGCACTTATACCTGTTTGCATTCTAAAGATATCATTCAAAAACTGCGTAGGTTGGTTTGAACGACAGCGAAACCCAACCTACCATAACTGAAAGCAACTTAGTATTAGTGACTGACACGATTTTTTGACCGATAAAACGGACGTTTTACCACAACTGCTGGGTAAGCTTTGCCACGAATTTCCACCTCTAGCTGCTGATTAACAGTCGCTAATTCAGTTGGAACATAGGCTAAGGCTATAGGATAACCAAGCGTTGGTGATAGTGTACCACTAGTCACCTCTCCAACGACGACACCTGTTGATAGTACTTGGTAGCCATGACGGGCAATATTACGCCCTTGCATTTGTAAACCGACTATTCGGCGTTGAACTCCAGCAACTTTTTGCTGTTCTAGAACTGACCGACCGATAAAGTCTCCTTTGGTATCAAGATGAACTAGCCAGCCTAAACCAGCTTCTAAAGGGGTCGTCGTGTCGTCAATATCTTGCCCGTAAAGTGCCATTGCTGCTTCTAGCCTGAGGGTGTCTCTCGCACCTAGTCCACAGGGAATGACACCAGCATTGATTAGACTTCTCCATAATTCTATCCCGACATCTAAATCTACCATCACCTCAAAGCCATCTTCCCCGGTGTAACCTGTGCGGGCAAGAAATGCTGGTTTATCGAGTACTGTCCCCTCCAAGTGCCCAAATGCTTTAATAGATGTTAAATCTTCTTGCACCAAAGTCTGAAGAATGCTGGTAGCTTTTGGTCCTTGCACAGCAATTAAGACTTTTTCCGGTGAAAGATCTTGGAATCTCACCTCATTTTGGTCAAGATGTTGCAAGAGCCATGTTTTGTCCTTGTGGGTGGTAGCCGCATTGACAATCATCACTCCTCGTTGTTCACCAGTGGCGTCTTCGCCTTGGTAGTAAAAGATGATGTCGTCGATGATACCACCTTGAGGATTTAATAAGACAGTGTATTGAGCTTGACCAGCTTGCAAGCGGCTGAAGTCTGAAGGAACTAAAAACTGGAGTTGAGAAATCAGGTTTTTCCCTCGCAGAGTAAATTTACCCATGTGGGAAATATCGAACATTCCTGCTGCATTTCTAACAGCTTCGTGTTCCTTGGTAATGCCAACAAACTGTACGGGCATTTCCCAACCGCCAAAATTGGTGAATCGTGCTTTGAGTTCTTGTGCAAGTTCAAATAAAGGCGATCGCGCTAAGGAGAGTACGATTTCTTCTTGATTAGCCACAGGTCTATTTGTTTAGATACGTTTGTCTGTAGTATTTCACTTTTGGTATCTACATGTGTACTTAAGCCTGATTTGATTTATCTTGCAACCAAGTCGCTAAATCTGCTTTTTCTGTTGAATGATGTACTGCTATGCAGTATCTTAAAAAAGGTAGCACATGGAATTTGAATGGGACTCAATCAAGGCTGAAACGAATTTACATAAGCATGGCATCAGCTTTCAGGACGCGATTAAGGTCTTTCTGGATGAGTATAGACTTGAGGAAGATTCAACCCGTCCAGAGCACGGTAAAAAACGGCTGAAGGTGATAGGAATGATTGATGAAGCTTTGATTGTGGCGGTTATTTGCACAGACAGGAATGGGAGAACCCGCATCATATCAGCACGGAGGGCGAGAAAAGATGAGCGAGAAAGATATAATCAGAGCCAAACTACTTCCTGACGGTACAGTTGTTCAAATTTTTCCGGATGGCTCAACGCAGCCTTTGCAAGGGCAGACTGATTGGGAACGCATCAAGTCTATGACGGAGGAAGAAATAGAATCTGCCGCCCTGTCGGACTCCGATAATCCTCCTTTGAGCAAAGAAGAGCTAGAGCGGTTCAAGTCCGTGCCAAACCTCAAACAGATTCGCCAGCAACTGCATATGACTCAGGCAGAGTTTGCCGAGAGCTTTTCCTTACCGCTAGGAACAATCAGGGATTGGGAACAGGGAGCGAAGCAGCCTGATAGCGCTGCCAAGGTTTTGTTACGGGTGATTGCTAAGAACCCGCAGGCGGTATTACAGGCGTTAAGAGGATAAGCTGCTTCAAGAGCTTCAGGATAAATCTTGGCATTGCTTCTACCGACTCAAAACCATAGGTGATCGTGAATTTGAAGCTGGCGATCGCCTTTACCTTCTCGATAGAAACAGGAGCCTACGAGCACCAAAAAAAGTTCTATTTACTGTACACAAGTACACAAGTGTACTGTTTTAATGAATTGTGGCAGTGTTGAGATTTATTAAGTTGGCATTATGAGGTATCAGCAAGTACTCGTTGGGTTGGTTCTGGCTATAGTTCTTTTCTTGTTTCCCCTGTCAGCAGAGGGAGTAGGTTCTTCCAGTACCAGACGTTCCACAGATGCAATCAGCGGTAAAGATTTTTCTGGTCAAAGCTTGATTGGATCTGAATATACTCAGATTAAGCTGAAGGACGTTAACTTTAGCAATGCTGATTTACGGGGTGGCGTTTTCAATACTTCAATATTAGAGGGAGTGAATCTGCATGGTGTAGATTTTACTGATGGCATAGCTTACTTAGCCGTTTTTGAGCGCGCTGATTTAAGCGATGCAATCTTTACAAACGCAATGATGTTGCGTTCTACTTTTGATGATGTAGATATTACAGGTGCTGATTTCAGTAATGCAGTTCTAGATCGTCTAGAAGTCACAAAACTTTGTGCTAAAGCAAGTGGGGTGAATTCTAAAACTGGTGTTTCTACGCGTGAGTCTTTAGAATGTCAGTAAACAGACAAGATATTGGCTAAGTAGAAGTTTCTGGCATCTTGGAGCGATCGCTCCAAAACGGTGATACCTCAGGTGGAGGTATGGTTATTGGGGGAGAATCAGATGCAAATCTATTTATCTAGATGCGACTGATGTTCGCGCAGGGTGTCCTCTGGACATAGCGCTTAGGGAGATCCAATAAAAAAAATATCCAACAAGAATGCCTATGGCTTGCGCCACGGCTATAGCCGAACGGCAACGCTACGCTAACAACAACGGGACTACGACTAATTAACGAGTAAGGGCTGTTTC
>JAAUSC010000260.1 GCA_012031965.1 Scytonema sp. RU_4_4 | reverse complement strand
AAGCCCTTAGTCTTTGATGTCAAAATTGCTTTTTCTAGCAGTTTATTCATTCCTGACTAAATACTATAATTTTGGAAAACCTTTATTTGAAATAAATTGTAAAATTTATCTTAACTTCATATTGGATTTGATATTTTTTTATATTTTCAGAGACGAGTGTCTCAATCATTGACAAAATCAATCTAAACTTTAGAACTCAGAATCATTGATTTCTGATTTCATTATTTATCTGTGAGCAGTTCAAATATTTTTTTAGAATCACTAAACTTTAGCGATAAACGTAAAAATTAGATTTATCTTCATTCATGAGTCGCGTTATAGCTTGTTATTGTGCATCTTTCTTGAGATTAGTGTTTTTACTTAAAAAATAAAATAAAGTTTTACTAACATGTAACCGTATTTTTGACACTCGGTCATTACGGATAGGGATTCAGGAATACTCCATTACCTTGTCAGAAAAGAAAGTTAGAGGGTAGTGTTTCCTCTTAGAACTCAAAACTTTCAGTGAAAAAAAATTTACTCTAAACTTGTTCACTTAGGACACAATTAGGGAACCTTAAGAATAGCAAATAACCCATAAATAGTGGTTATATAAATTACTCTAGTGAGAGATTGTTAAGGTAGCGATGGCAATGGTAGAGTCTGAGAACAAATTATTTAGCATAAAGGATAACTGGGTTTCCCAGGAAACGGGAGAACAACAACGCCTCAAAGTTTTATCAGATTTAGGTTTGCTCCAACCAGAGACAATTCCAGTTTTTGAAGAGGCTACTCAAACGGCTGCCCACTTATTGGAAGCACAAATTTGCATTTTGGGATTTGTGGATCAAGAACGCCACTGGTTTAAATCGTCTGTGGGCTTATCTAAGCTGCGGGGAGGAATTATGAATCATCTGGCACAAAGCCGTGAACTGCTACGCCAGGAGTCATTTTGCACCAAGGTAATAGAAAGTTCGCAACCTCTTGTTATTAATGATACGCATAAACTGACAAGAGCAGACTGTTCTCCTTACAGCAAGTTGATCCAGGATTATGGCATTCGCTCTTACTTAGGAGCGCCGCTATTTGATGCTTCTGGGCATTGTCTGGGTGCATTAGCAGTCATGGACATAAAACCACGTGATTTTACAGAGAAAGACATTGAGTTTATACAAATCATTGCTCGTTGGAGCATGAGTGAATTTGAGCGTAACCGTCTATTGGAAACAACCTCAAATAATAGTATTCCTAGTAGTGTTTCTAACGGTTCACAGAAGAATATCATTAATACTACTGAAATCAAAATCAGTCCATCTACACAAAACGATTTAGTTCCTACCAACCAACTAAAATTAGAACTGTTAGAACAACTCATTCAGGAGTTACGTACTCCCTTAACATCTGTGCTGGGCATGGCTAGTGTCTTAGGACGTGAGATATATGGTCCTTTGACAAATAAGCAAAGAGAATATCTGGATATTATCCAATACAGTGGTCGGTACTTGCTTTCTTTGGTTAACGAAATTTCTCAGATGGGGAGTATGGAGGAAAACCCAACAGAATTAAATTTAGCTCCTGTAGATATTGAAATGCTGTGTCAACAGGCTATCAGTACTTTAGAAGAAGCAGCTAACCGCCGCGAGCAAGACATTCGTTTGTCTGTAGAACCAGGACGCAATCGCGTTTGGTCTTTGGATAAAGACAAGGTGCGACAAATTCTATATCATCTAGTTTTCAGTGTCATTCAACTTTCTGCTACAGGTAGTATTGTTCGCATTCATGTTTCTTCCAAAGACGATACGTTAAACATCACTGTGTGGGTATCACATCCTTGGCTAGGTGAAGGGATCACTGAAGTAGATCCCTTATTTTTCCATAGCAGCACACTACCATTAAAAGAGCTGACACGTGACCACTCAACTTATAGTGGTCATTTCGAGGACCAAGAGCAAACAACAGACTTATCAGTTATCGTGGATATGCCAAACGATAGTATAATTAAGCCTCATGGTCATCTTTCTCGTGAAAGCTTAGGTCTTTTGCTGAGTTGCCATCTAGCAGAGTTGCATGGTGGGCAAATTTCTATTCAAGGTTCATCAGAATCAGGATATCGTTATGTGCTGAGTTTGCCACTGAATTTAGGCACAGTAGATGCCGCTAGCGATGTCTAACTCAGGTTTGCTTGTCTTGAGGCCAAATGACACAAGCTGTGTTTAATTAGCAAAGAAGTGCAAATTGTTCAAATAATGAGCAATGGCTGATAGCAATTAGCAATGAGTGAATAATAAGAACGCAATCCGTGTTGTGAACTTTTTGAAATACCCAGATTATCATTAAGTCCAGGTTCTACACGGGAGTGCTCATTCATCACAGCTTGGTATTATGAATTTAGTTTGGCAACGATTTACTTTATCCTATCTACCTCTGAAGGAATATCTTCGCACGAGTTACCTACACCGCTCTTTGGTAGGAATGTTGCATTCCTGGCGACAAAGTAGTCTATTGATGCAGTGGGGAGAAACAATAGCAGCTGTTTTACTCAGCGTTGTCTATGCTCTTGCACCTTTTGTATCCAGTGACTTATCGGGATTGATATTGCTGGCTTGTGCAGGATTTTGGGTGTTGTTAACTTTATCAGATGAAGCAACACCAAATGCCCCAAGTGTGACCCCTATTCACTTGCTCGTACTGCTGTATTGGGGAATAGCCACCGTAGCTACAGCTTTATCACCCGTGAAGAAGGCGGCGTTGACCGATTTAAGAAATTTTACACTTTATTTGCTCCTGTTTGCCCTCTGTGCTAGGGTTTTGAGGTCGCCTCGTCTTCGCCAATGGCTGATGACGCTGTACTTGCACATATCTCTCATTGTGAGTGTATATGGATTGCGGCAATGGTTTTTTGGAGCACCAGCACTAGCAACTTGGGTTGATCCAACATCTTCTTTCTCAAAGACGACAAGGGTTTATAGCTACTTGGGCAATCCTAACTTGTTGGCTGGCTACCTTCTACCTGCAGTGGTTTTAAGCATAGTCGCAGTTTTTGCTTGGCAAAGCTGGTTCAAAAAAGCATTGGCATTAACTATGTGTGTTGTTAATGGTTCTTGCTTGATTCTGACTTTCAGTCGTGGTGGTTGGATTGGGCTAGTTGTTGCAGTTTTTATCTTAATAGGGTTGCTGTATTATTGGTGGAGTGTGCAAATGCCTCCTTTCTGGCGCACTAGCTTGCCGTGGATTCTTTTGGCTAGCTTAAGTGGGGTATTGGTGTTTGCAATAGTGTTTATTGAACCAGTACGCGATAGGTTTTTCAGTATTTTTGCTGATAGACAAGATAGTAGTAATAATTTTCGTAGGAATGTTTGGACTGCTGTCTTCAAAATGATTCAGGATTATCCAATCACTGGTATTGGACCTGGTCACAATGCCTTTAATAAAATTTACCCCATCTACCAACTTCCCCGTTACAGCGCTTTGAGTGCCTATTCAATTTTCTTGGAGGTGATTGTAGAAACTGGCTTTGTTGGTTTAGCTTGCTTTTTGTGGTTACTAATTGTAATATTTAATACGGGATTAATGCAACTGCAACGGCTACGAGGAATTAAAAGTGTGGATGGATTTTGGATAATGGGGGCGATCGCTTCCTTAGGTGGTACACTCGCCCATAATTTAGTTGATACTGTTTGGTTTCGTCCTGAAGTCAATACCACATGGTGGCTGATGGTTGGTTTGATTGCCTCTTATTACAAATCTATGTCCCAAAGTCAAGACAGAGAATTTAATTCACCTAACCCAGAGCCTACAGCTGGCTAACTTTTGTCTACAATAGTTAAGAACAGTCTTTGCTACACAAAAACGTCCTTAATCAATAAGCTTAAAATAAGCCTTAGATGCATAGTCTAAGGCTTTGTATGTTTTCATTGTTCATTCTTTTGTTACACGAAGCGTCGGACAGAGACTACGATTATTCTCTATAGCCAGTGCTACCAACAGCATTTGGATCACGATAGCGGGTTGGTTCTTCGTGGCGTTTTCTGCCAGCCAAACCAGCTAAACCAAGCAAACCAAGTAATCCTAACCAACCCCAATCAAAACCATCGTCAGTGTAAGTTCTTGTGTCAGTTGTTGTTCCAGGAGCGGTGGTAGCTCCGGGATCTGTTGTAGTCTGGGCAGAAGCGGGTACACTAAAGGGTAATGCCATACTTAAAGCGATGACGCTGGTGCCAATGACTTTAGTTAATTGACGTTTCATGATTTAACTTCCTCAACCCTTGATAGTTCACTCACAAATCTACCCAGTCTATACATAAACAAAATCATTCTGCGGCTATAAAACCAGCCTTTTCTAAACTCATACTCAGGGTGTACAGAATTCTCCCAACCTTTACAGAAAAAAAGTACTGAGTTTGTAGTTGTTAACAATTTTTGATTTCTGATGACTGACTACAAATAAAGTAGATAGAAGGGGATGAATAATCTTAAATAAACGATAACTCTTGCAAAAGTTCACTTAACAATACAAACAACCTAAAACAGTACAAAAAAGCTAAATTAGTAGGATAACACTGAGATTCTGTTGAAGATTGATGGTGGTTTAATATCCCGACATAAATTCACAGATTATCATACACTATATTTTCTAACACATTTGAGGTACGTATAATTTTCAATGAGTGACAAGAGCGAAAGTTACAAAGTTATTAGCGACAATCGTCAAGCCCGTTATTTATACGAAATTCTCGAAACCTACGAAGCTGGAATTCAGTTGACAGGAACCGAGGTCAAGTCAATTCGTGCGGGTAAGGTTAATCTCCAAGATGGGTATGCTTTAATTCGTGATGGCGAAGCATGGCTCATTAACGCGCATATCTCGCCATACACTGCTAGTGGGCAGTATTTTAATCACGAACCACGCCGCACGCGCAAGCTACTGCTGCATCAGGCGGAAATTCGCAAGCTTATTGGCAAAGTAGAACAGCAGGGTTTAACTTTAGTACCTTTGAAGATGTATTTCAAGCGTGGCTGGGTGAAGGTAAGTATAGCTCTTGGCAGAGGTAAAAAAATCCACGACAAGCGTGAAGACATCAAACGACGCCAAGATCAGCGCGACATGCAACGGGCGATGAAAGTGTATTAAACAGTTATCAGTTATCAGTTATCAGTTTTTCATTGTTAACTGTTCACTGAATGACTGATAACTTGTGCTAAATACCTCCACAGGTTAGAAGAAATGACACAAAAAATTAGGTAGTGTGAGGCTGGTTACTCAAAAATTGAGAAAAACGCCTGTGGTTCCTATTAGAGATGATAATCCCACGACAATCACGCCCTACGTCACTTATGGGTTGATTGCTGTCAATGTCTTAGCTTTTGTTTACGAAGCAAGTTTACCTCCGCAACAATTAGACGGATTTTTACACCTTGCGGCTGTTGTTCCACGAGAACTTACTGCTAGCTTTGCGGGAATTTCAGTCAATCAGCCAGTGCCAGAATGGGTAACTTTGATGACTTCACAGTTTTTGCACGGCGGTTTACTCCACCTGGCTGGTAATATGTTGTTTCTATGGATTTTTGGTAACAATGTAGAAGACAAATTGGGTCATGTCAAATATTTATTTTTCTATATAAGTTGCGGTGTTTTGGCATCACTAGCCCAATGGTACTTTGCACCAGGCTCTTCAATTCCTTCCTTGGGAGCAAGTGGTGCGATCGCCGGTGTCATGGGGGCATACATTCTCCGTTTCCCCCAAGCGGAAATTCTTGGCATTATTCCCCTAGGGATTTTCTTCCCCACATTTCGGGTTCCAGCATACTTCTTTTTGGGATTTTGGTTTATCCAGCAAGCTTTCTACGGGGTTGCTAGTCTAGAAACACCCACTAATATTGGCATGGAAAGTGGCGGTATCGCCTATTGGGCGCATGCAGGTGGTTTTCTTTTTGGGGCAATTCTCGGTCCATTACTAGGATTATTTAGTGATAAACCAAGGCAAGAATCTTGGTACAGGTAGTACAAAGCAAGTGCCACAAATAGGACTGGCACTTGTTATTCGTTATTAGGCTTGCCAAATATGGGTTTTTCATTGCAGCTCACATCGCAGCAGGTAATACCATTTTGGATTTTAGATTTTAGATAATGGAATTGTCAAAGAGTTATTGACTAAGCTTTTTGGCGATCCATCTGTCGCAATCATTTTTCACGCTTGGTATAAAATTCCTTTTATTCAGCAACTGCAAGTTCCACAAGATATATTGCAGTTAATCAGTCATTAGGAAAAACACCTGTGTTTCCCCTGTACGACGAAAACCCAACACGAATCACCCCATACATTACTTATGGGTTGATTGGCATGAACGTCTTAGTTTTTCTTCATGAAGTGAGTCTGTCGAGTGCACAAATAGAGCCATTTTTCCAGTTGTATGCGGTCGTACCACGAGAGTTAACTAACAACTTTGCTGGTGAGTGGACGACTTTATTTACTTCGCAATTCTTACACGGCGGTTGGTGGCACCTAATTTCCAATATGGTGTTTCTATGGGTTTTTGGCAACAATATCGAAGACCGCTTAGGTCATTTTAAATACCTGATTTTTTATCTCAGTTGCGGTGCCCTAGCAGCCTTATGCCAGTGGGTGATAGGTATCAATTCTGAAATTCCATCCTTGGGGGCAAGTGGTGCTATTTCTGGAATTTTGGGTGCTTACATTATCCGCTTTCCCGATACAAGAGTTATGTCATTAGTTTTTTTAGGTTTTTTCATTACCACAATTAGAGTCCCAGCGCTTGTCCTGATAGGACTTTTCTTCGTCCAGAATGTGATATCGGGTCTTGCCAACCTGCAAGCAGCCGCTAACATGAGTGTGGAAACAGGAGGAGTTGCTTACTGGGCGCATATCGGTGGCTTTGTGTTTGGTATCATTCTTGGTCCGTTACTCGGGTTATTCAGGCGCGACGACTATTAAGGAATTGAGGACAGGACGCGGCTGTCACAGCTGCGTCAAGTTTGTTTCTCATCCTCCGCATCTTCTGTGATAAAGTGCTTCCTGTACTGTGGGAAGATAATTGTTGGGTGACGCCCACTCAACAATTTGATGCTGCATTTGAGCCATCCTACTATGTTCAAAATATTGAAATCCTGGCTGAGTAAGAGCTTAATAGCACTGCTGCTGATAACTCTATTTTTAGGAATTAGTACAGCTGGGTGGACTCCCTCTAGTAGCGCCGGGCTACCAGCGGGAAATGCTATTACTGACGGTAATGCTCTATTGCGGTATTCACTCCCTATCGATAATAAACCTGTACGACAACTGCAAGCTTCTTTAGAGGACATTACCACTCAACTGCGAGCAAATCGACGCTGGGGTGCGATTTCTAAAGACCTCAGCAAAGCATCGAAAATTCTCGATAAACCATCCCAACTTCTAGCAAGTGTTCCAGAAGAACGCCAAAGCGAAGCTGAAGCTGTGATTGCTGAATTAAAATCCGGCGTAAACGCCTTGCAAGAAGTGGTCAAAACCAAAAATAAAGAACAAGTTCGGGAGCAACGTGCCAAATTGCTGAGTCTCGTTGGCAAACTAGAAGAGTCAATGGTGAAGGAATTTCCCTTTGAAGTACCAGCCAAATACAGCAATTTACCTCAACTCAAAGGTCGTGCCACTGTGGAGGTGAAAACTAACAAAGGCGACCTTACTATTGTTGTAGACGGCTACAACGCTCCTGTGACCGCTGGAAATTTTGTTGATTTGGTGCAACGAGGTTTTTATAACGGCTTAGAATTTACCCGTTCAGAAGAATCCTACGTTGTGCAAACTGGAGATCCACCAGGTAAAGATGTCGGCTTTATTGATCCAAAAACAGGTCAATACCGCGCCATCCCCCTAGAGTTTATTGTACAAGGTGATAAAGAACCTACCTACGGTTTCACTTTAGAAGAGGTTGGTCGTTACACTGATTTACCAGTTCTGCCTTTCTCTGCTTATGGTACTGTAGCGCTGGCACGTCCTGAAGGTGATGTGAATGGAGGTTCTTCGCAAGTCTTTTTCTTCTTGTTTGAACCCGAACTGACTCCAGCAGGACGTAACTTGTTGGATGGGCGTTACGCCGTCTTTGGCTATGTCACTGAAGGTAAAGATGTTTTGGAGAAACTAAAAGCGGGTGACAAAATTGAGTCAGCAAAAGTCATTCAAGGGGCAAAAAATTTAGTTGAACCAAACGTAGCGTAAGTTGCTTTAGCGGTAGTCTACCGCACGCCATTCTGCAGCGCTGTCTTACCGCTCGCTGCGCGTCTACGTTAAATAAGTATTTTCGGGTGGGATAGGAGTCGCATTCTTCAGGACTTCTTGACCCTACTGAGTGCAGAAATCCCGATGGGAATGCTAAATCTGAGACTTGAATACTGTCTCTTC
>JAAUSC010000259.1 GCA_012031965.1 Scytonema sp. RU_4_4 | reverse complement strand
TATCTCGTCTCTGGGTCATCAGCATCAAGAAATAATAACTGTGCAACTTATCTAAATTTGCTGTTTCATCTGTCACTTCACTCTTCAAAAAACAATTACTCTCTGCAAGTAAACGCGAATAAATATCAAAGGCTCTGTCTCCTTTATCAGATGGCTGAACAACAATTGGAATAGTGAATTGAGAAGAAATATTCATGTCTTCTGTCTCCTAAAAAAATAGAAAATTGTAAATGACCTAATTTGCTCTCAGCCTGGAAGCCTGGAGCTACAAAAGAACAAAGCCAACCTCTGCGGGCTCATTCAGTGCATATTTACAGGAAATTGGTATAACTTTTAAAGTTACAAGTCTGCAATGGTGTTTTGGTATGAAAAAGTAAGCCATTATTTACTGGCTTCATTCATATTTCTTTGTCAAAACAATCCTTTCTCACATAAGTTCCTGACAAAAAATTTCTATTTTCCTTGTGCAAGAAGTTGCGGTAATACATATTCAAGTTTGTACTCCCACCTGCTATTAAGATAGGAAGTCAGAATCACACTAGTCGATGCCTGAAATTGTATACCTCTTGACCAATCACTGGGCAATTGATGTTCGCCACTCGTTTTTATTAAAGTTCTTGTTTGCAGGGCAGATGGTGATTTTATCTGTAAAGCAAGTGACTTCTGATATAAAGCGCTTGTTCGTTTTGTCGTCTGCTCATGCATAAACTCATCTAGGGAGGATGTAGGCAACTCAGTCACAGCAGCTTCCAGAATTTTATGCTCCAAGCGCAACTGGGTACCGCCTTCTTGTGGTTCCAGAACCCAGGTGACAATGGAAGGCTTGGGCATGAATTTGTCTTGCCAAGTGTAAGAAAGCCGCTTTGGCTCATCTAATTCAATCACTTCGCAATCAATACTTTCATCTAGCCCCGGCAATGTGGAGTCCTGAAATCGAAATTTGTGTCCTACACGCGGCTCAAAATCATTTTCCATCAACCATGCAGCCAAGGCGCGACGGTTGGTGAGCACTTGCCAAACCCGTTGCGGCGGATGAGGATAGAAAACTTCCATTTTTAAGTCTCGGAGCATATATTTTCCTCCAAATAGTTGCCAAGGACATCCAGTTTTTCTTGCCAGAACTGTTCGTAATGTGCAATCCAGTCAGAGACTTGCTTTAAAGGCTCCGGGTTCAGCCTATACAGGCGTTGTCGTCCTGCTTTTCGCATCTGTACTAAACCAACTTCACAAAGCACCTGCAAATGCTGAGAAATCGCTGGTAAGCTCATGGCGAAAGGTTCAGCTAACTGTTTGACTGGTTGCTCACCAGCACGTAAGTGATCCAATATCGCCCGTCTTGTTGGATCTGCGATCGCCGCAAAGACATCGGTACTGACAGTAAGTCTACTCATAGCGATTATGGATTTTGGAGCGGGTAAACCAGGCTAGCAGGCATTGTCAGTTCATCACTCCGTTGCTTGACAAAGCAAAATTTTTCTCAATTTTTCTCATTGGCGTTCTCTATGATATTTAAGCTAATACTTAAGTATCTATAATAGATAAGCAAATCCTTAAGTGTCAACTGACAAATTTTAAGAAATGTTACAACAATATGATGTTTTCCGTAAAACTAACCCACTGAAATGGAGGAATTACCTAAGATATGGGAGTAAGAGCTTCAGAATACCTGACGTTTGTTTACTGCTGTAAGTTCCATGAGCCATAACCTATTAAACTTCTTCTGTTGCTTATGTCTACAAGAGCCATGATTGGGGAATTGCACATTTTCAAGAAACTAACAGTTTGGATGACAGAGGACAACGAATTGAGTTTGTCCTGAAATATCTCTTTTCTTTGGCTCTGAATCAATAAAAATAACCCTTAATTCTGAAAGCCTTTCACATAAAAAATAAAAAATTTAGAATTCATGTTAGGAATGAGTTTTTTCTATGAAAAACGAATCAAGGTCTTTTCAATTAAGAATTTTACAAAAATTTTCTATAGGGTGGACACTGTCCGCTCTATAAATTGTGGTTTCATCTTTTGAAAATGGCTGTAAGCTTCTCTCTAACGAAGTCACAAAAAAGGATATGCAGACGCAAGTCATTATGCCTATCGTTGTTGTTAGTAATTGCTCATTGTCTTTGACAACAAGCTAGTAACTGTATATACTTCTTGTAATTATTAGCACATGTTGTAAAAAAAGATAAAAACTGTGGTTAAGAAAGTCTTTTCGATACTTCATCAACTCTTCATATTTTCTTTACCTGTATAAAATTCTGTTGAGAGAATTTACTCAGAGATTGACAAACAATAACTTTATGATACAGTTTTGGAAGATGAACAATGCCATGTTTATTTGCTTTTTCACTCTCAACACAGATTAAAAATTTTAAGTTTTTCTAAAGACGTAAGGTAGGAGTGCATGATGTTAATGAGCTATGCCATACTGGAAAATCATTGGTATTCAGTACCTATAGCGGCAGCTACAAGTTTATTCAACCCAAAACCCACCTAAAGAAAGATATTAATCATTCAAATTAATAGATAATATTGACGAAAACTCTTATTGGTAAAGAGTTTTCCTCTATGACAGAGCACACTATTATAGTTTGTTCTGGGAAATTGAAGTTATTAATCCAATAGACTCGGAAAAGATGCGTCAGTAAAGGGTAGAATCTTGTAGAAAATTGATGAACGATCAGTGATAGTTTGCGTATAAAAACAATCTAAATACACAATCTAAATACACAATATAGAATTGTGTTTGGAATTGTCATTGCGTAGTAAGTGCAACAAGTCAGCAACAAGTCATCTATCAACGTTGACTTCACTCAATTTGCAAGATTTCAATGATAATGAGTTTCCCTGACTGTCCCAAGGCGACGTGATTCCCTTTTGCGCTCAAACATATTCCCTACGAGCATGCTATGCGCAATTCGCAGCTCCTCCAACAGGAGGCATAAAGTATGTCTTAAGCTTACGGCAAGGGTGCGCCGAAGGCTTGGGAGGTGTTGCATCTTTAATGCGTGAATTTCTAGTGTGTGAGTGAATTGTGAATTTCTTAGTGAAGCGAAGGGATTGACTCGTTGTTCTCAGTGCGTTAAATTTACTGTTTCCAAGAACTTTAAGCTGTGAATATCCTGTGGGAGGTAAGCCCACACTCTGAATTCTCGAACAAGAAAAGTAACTAGTTTTTTTACCAGATGTATCAAAGACACTTCTTATGATAGTAAAAACTAATCACTTTCTAACTAAAACCAGAATAATAATTAGAAAATATTATCTCTTTTTTTGCGTAAAACACTGAAATGGAAATGATTTAGTAATAAGAGACTTCCAAGGTAACCATCGGACCTACTTTACAAATTTAGTCCTTATGTACATCTACCAAACCATGCAGTACCAGTTAAGTGAACCACTCCAGTTATTCAACCGCAAGACAGGCGAGCCTCTTCACCACTTATATAGGCTCAGCCGTCCCAAAAGAAGGCAATTTGATAGTATTCTTTTTTCCCTTTTTGCAGAGAAAAATATAAAGTAGATTTTGCTTACACCTGTTAAGAATATAGAAGGATGTAAACAAGCTTAACTTTTGCTTCATCAAAAGATAAGAATGTGTTAACTAATCAGACTTCTATTAAGGTGTAAGTCCTAAATCAATCAAACTGAAATTAGTGAATTGATCTCAGCCAGAAACACAACGACTTACAATCTTTAAAGAGGATTTAGACTATGATTATCGTCATGCAACCCGGCACTTCAACAGTAGAAATTGAGCAAATCAGTGAAGAAATTCGCCGTTTGAACATCATGCCAGAAATATCACTAGGTAGTCACAAAACAGTGATTGGCTTAATCGGTGATACATCCGAGCTTGATCCCCGACAAATCCAAAACTTGAGTCATAGTATTGAGCAGGTTCTGCGCGTGAAAAAGCCTTTCAAACGGGCTTCTTTAGAATTTCGCTATGGTGAGCCTTCTGATGTCGTTGTACCAACACCAAATGGACCTGTCACTTTTGGTCAAAACTCTCCTCTGGTCGTAGTTGCAGGACCTTGTTCTGTAGAAAACGAAGAGATGATTGTTGAAACCGCTTTAGCAGTCAAAGCAGCAGGAGCGCAGTTCCTTCGTGGAGGAGCATATAAACCCCGGACCTCTCCATACGCTTTCCAAGGTCATGGTGAGAGTGCTTTAGGCTTGTTGGCAAAAGCTCGTGAAGTCACAGGTTTGGGGATTATCACTGAAGTCATGGATACAGCTGACCTAGACAAAGTGGCAGAAGTTGCAGATGTGGTGCAAATTGGTGCCCGGAATATGCAGAATTTCTCCCTACTGAAGAAGGTGGGAGCTGCTGGTAAGCCAGTGCTGTTGAAGCGGGGACTGTCAGCAACGATTGAAGACTGGTTGATGTCAGCTGAGTACATTTTGGCAGCAGGTAATCCAAATGTGATTTTGTGCGAGCGGGGAATTCGTACCTTTGACAAACAGTACACCCGCAATACCCTTGATATATCTGCAATTCCAGTCTTGCGTACACTGACTCACTTGCCTATTATGATGGACCCAAGCCACGCCACTGGTAAATCAGAGTTTGTGCAATCAATGGCAATGGCGTCAATTGCAGCTGGTACAGATTCCTTAATGATTGAAGTGCATCCCAACCCTGCAAAAGCACTCTCAGATGGACCTCAATCTCTCACAATCGAAGCATTTGAGCAATTCATGCAAGAGATAGCTCCTTTAGGCAGATACTTTGGTCGTTGGACTCAAAATCATAGCACTACTGCAACACCAAAGTTCGCTCCAAA
Organism: Scytonema sp. RU_4_4; assembly: GCA_012031965.1. Taxonomy (GTDB): domain Bacteria; phylum Cyanobacteriota; class Cyanobacteriia; order Cyanobacteriales; family Nostocaceae; genus Brasilonema. The sequence continues at coordinate 3,593 of JAAUSC010000259.1, read as the reverse complement.
AGTTTCCTCCATTGCTCATATTTGAACGAGTCAACCAACCTCTCCGGAAATTAAGCGAAAGCTTTTACAAGACAAGATTTATGAATGAATCTCCGGAGCCATCTCATCATCATTTAGTCATTAACTCCTACAAAATCTAAGTAAACTGCAATGAAAAAAACAGCATCCTTTACCAAAAGCACAACTTCTCGTTTGTCATCTCCCTTATATGGGGGTTCAGAGAAAACCGTCGTTTTGGGCGAACAAAACCTGACAATAGAAGACGTAGCCAATGTCGCACGTCATGGTTTCTTAGTACGCATAACCGACAATGAGAAAGTCTTAGAGGGTGTCCAAGCATCCTGTGATTACATCCACGATGCTGTAGAGTCGGGTCAGCCAATTTACGGCGTGACAAGTGGCTTTGGGGGGATGGCGAACGTCGTGGTTTCCCGTGAATGTGCAGCGCTGCTCCAGAATAACTTGATGCGGTATCACAAAGTAGGAGCAGGTCAGAAATTATCAATCGCTGATGTGCGGGCAGCAATGCTTTTACGAGCCAACTCCCACTTATATGGTGCATCTGGGATTCGCTTGGAACTCATCCAGCGTATGGAAACGTTCTTAAATGCTGGTGTCACACCGCATGTACATGAGTTGGGATCAATCGGTGCTAGTGGAGATTTAACGCCTCTCGCCTACATCTGTGGATCGCTGGTTGGTCTGGATTCAAACTATATTGTTGACTATAACGGTGAAGAAACAGACGCACCAACAGCTCTGTCTAGGCTGAATTTAGAGCCATTGCAATTACTTCCTAAAGAAGGGTTGGCAATGATGAACGGTACCTCAGTCATGACAGCCATTGCTGCTAACTGTGTATACGACACCAAAGTTTTATTAGCACTAGCGATGGGTGCGCACGCCCTAGCAATCCAAGGTTTGAATGGTACGAATCAATCCTTCCATCCATTTATTCATCAACTCAAACCACATGCAGGGCAGAAAAAGGCAGCAGCACAAATGCTCAATCTGCTTGCAGGTTCACGCTTAGTACGTGAAGAATTAGACGGTTCTCACGACTATCGCGGTGAACATCCAATTCAGGATCGTTATTCGCTGCGCTGCCTGCCACAATATATGGGACCAATTGTAGATGGAATTGAGGAGATTGCCAGACACATCGAAATAGAAATTAACTCCGCTACTGACAACCCACTGATTGATGTGGAGAACCAAGCTAGCTATCATGGCGGCAATTTCTTGGGTCAATACATTGGTGTGGGAATGGATCAACTACGCTACTACATTGGCTTGTTGGCTAAACACCTGGATGTGCAAATAGCTTATTTGGTAGCGCCGGAATTTAACAATGGATTGCCAGCTTCTTTAGTTGGGAACCAAGAGCGTGTTGTTAACATGGGACTCAAGGGGTTACAAATCACTGGTAACTCAATTATGCCTTTGTTGACCTTCTATGGAAATTCCATCGCCGATAGGTTCCCCACCCACGCTGAACAGTTCAACCAAAATATCAATAGCCAAGGTTTTGCTTCTGCAAATTTAGCGCGTCGCTCAGTAGATATTTTCCAACAATATATGGCGATCGCCCTCATGTTTGGAGTGCAAGCAGTTGATTTACGCACTTATGCGATGGCTGACCATTATGACGCCCGCGACACCCTATCGCCTGCAACCAAAAAATTATATATGGCTGTGCGCGATGTCGTTGGACAACCACCTTCTGCTGACCGTCCTTACATTTGGAATGACCACGAACAACCCTTAGACTTACACATTGCTCGCATTGCAGAAGATATTGCGTCCGGTGGGCAGATTGTAGAAGCGGTTAACGATATTTTGTCTAGCTTGAAGTAAGAGATTTTCTTAGTTAACCTGGAGAAAAAATAATGCTTAAACAGGGTTCTTCGCCAAGCGTACACAAAACTCCCCCGGGTCCCCGTGGTCTTCCCATCGTTGGCTGCTTACCGCAGATGATGTCGAATCCGATTCAGTTTCTCAGTGGTGCTGCGCGTGAGTATGGCGGTGTTGTTCGCCTAGGGTCAGTTGGTCCGCAACAGCTTTTCCTGATCTCTGACCCGGACTGTATAAAATACATTGTCCTAGAGCATGCCGAAAACTATACCAAAGGTAGCAACTTCAAGGACGATACCATAGATCTCGTTTTTCGTAACGGTTTGGTCAGCAGTGAAGACCCCTTGCATCGTCGCCATCGTCGTATGATGCAACCCGCCCTTCACCGCCAGCAGATTTCTACTTGGGTCAACCTGATGATCGAGCACATCGATCAGATGCTCAAAGAATGGCATAACATTGGACCTGGTGTACCCATCGACGTCACTGCACATATGCTGCGGATGACACAGAAGGTTATTCTGAAGGTGCTAATGGATATCGAAGGTGAAGAAAGCGCTGAACTCACTGACGCTTGGAACATCATCTTTGCTTATCACTGCGCACGCCTCTGGTCATGGTTCAAGTTACCTGTGAAGGTTCCTACACCCAAAAACCGCGAGTTTCTACAAGCCGTACGCTTTATCGATGATCTCATCAACCGGAAGATTCAGGAACGTCAACAAAGCGGTGAGGAGCATAACGACATCCTATCCATTTTATTGAAAGCCCGCGATGAGTCTGGCGAACCCATGAGTCAAGAGCAGTTGCGCGATGAGATCAACTCCTTAATCGGCGCTGGGTTTGAGACATCAGGTATGTCGGCTGTCTGGACATGGTATTTGCTCTCCCAAAACCCAAGCGCGGAAAGCAAACTGCACGAAGAACTTGCTACAGTTCTAGGTGGGCGAACCCCAACGGCTGAAGATCTGCCGAACCTGAAATATACCAGAATGGTTCTTGAAGAAACAATGCGGCTTTACCCGGTTGTCTGGATTAACAGCCGCAGCAACATAGCTGACGATGAAATCGGTGGCTATCATATCCCAGCTGGTTCCCTGCTCATACTCAGTCCGTATGTCACGCACCACCTTCCAGCTTACTGGGAAAACCCCAACGACTATGAGCCTGAGCGCTTCTCGCAAGAACACTCCATTGGTCGTCCACGTCATGCTTACTTCCCCTTCGGCGGTGGACCGCGTCAGTGCATGGGCGACGTCTTTGCCATGGTGGAATTGCAGTTGCTTTTTGCGATGGCTGCTCAACAATTCCGTCTACGCCTAGTACCTAACCAGCAGATCGAGATCGATTCTCGGCTCACACTGCGACCACGCCACGGCGTTCTGATGACATTAGAGCCACGCTCTAGTTTTGCCAACGACTCCAAAGTTGATCAGCAGTTAAGGGTTTAATTGGGTAGGCAAGTCAAAAGTCGATAGTCCAGAGGTTTTTTGACTCTTAACTCTGGACAGACACAACGAAAAAAGATGCAATTTAAAAACGTATGAGCTTACCTCTACATCTAGACCTTATCTAATTGATCTGCAAGTGAGTCTTTAAAGATGGTCAAACAAAGTATCTACCCAGACGTCCACAAAAAACTGCCTCTGGTCCGCGCAGCTATCCAATTATTGGCTGCTTTCCGCAAATGTCGTCCAAGCCGCTCCAATTCCTCACGAATGCTGCGCGTGAGTATGGTG
>JAAUSC010000064.1 GCA_012031965.1 Scytonema sp. RU_4_4 | reverse complement strand
CCGGTCACGCTGCGCTAACACAGTCCCCTACGGCGGGAAACCCGCCTGCAGGGCTGGTTCACCGCAACGCACTGGCTCCTCTGCGCCCTCTGCGGTTTCAAATGCAAATTAAATGTGGAACAGCTTAATAGGGCTGGCTGACTCTGGTACGTGTAAGACCCCCGTACCCTGTTTTTAAACACGGAGTAAAGTTAAAAATGTATTGCAAGATACGTAGTACGTTAGCACAGCGGCACGCAGTGCGGAATACGGGGATTTATTCTGGAGCGCGTAGCTCGGCGCAGCCCGTTCTGCGTTCTGACCTATGTGTTCTTCTTAAAGCACATTACAAGGTCTGTGAAGTACAAAGAGTAAGGTCTAAATATGTAAGAGCTTAATATCTGCTTGCTAGTTCTGAAAATATTAAGATTGTTGAGCTGTTACTTTGGTACTGTTATCCATAATATACTTAAGAAAATATACTTAAGGAAAAATGAATGAATTGACAAAGCAAGCATTTCTCCTTAGATTGTTAAACGAAATCTCAAAAAGTGAATGTCAAAAAGCTTCGTTACGACCATACAGTCTTGGTTGACGCAAACTGTCAGTCTTTATAACAGGCTTAGTTGACTTGAAGTACGTGCAGTCTCGTCAAACAGTTGAAAGTGAAAGCAATCTGAAATTCTTTATGTGCATCCCATCTGTGATAAACATTTTCCCAAAAAGTTTCCAAACACTGAGGAATACTTGCATTCTCTCTGGTATATGGATGACAAATATCCATTCAAATAGAGAGGCTCTCATACTACGTTCCGTGTACTCATCAAATATAAAACGCGTTTGTTGGTTGTTCTACTCTCATGAATTTCAGATAGCACAAACCTGACGTTTCCCACAGTAGCTGGGAGGAAAAAGCAGACATGAGTTTACCGACTCCCAAGATACTCCTTGAGCATGTGGCGATCGCCTTTGGCAAAAGGCTGGTGGTGCAAGATATTTCGTTGGCGCTGCAAGAACATGACCTACTGTGCATCGTTGGATCATCCGGCTGTGGTAAAACGACTCTGCTCCGAGCAATGGCAGGTTTGATACCACTGCGTTATGGTCGTATCCTTCTCGACGGTTCCGAAATTACCCGCCCTACCCCTCAAATGGCGATGATTTTTCAGCACTTTGGTCTTTTTCCTTGGAAAACTGTGCAAGCGAACATTGAGTACGGCTTATTAGTTCAAGGTCGGCGCGATGAGGAGGGTATTGTTACGCGTTTACTGGAGGTCATGGGTTTGCTTGAATATGCTCGATGCTATCCCTACGAACTCTCCGGTGGGATGCAACAGCGTGTTGGCATTGCACGTGCTCTGGCTGTGCAACCAGAGATGCTTTTACTTGATGAGCCGTTTAGCGCAGTTGATGCAATTACACGCGAAATGCTCCAAGGGGAATTAGTAAGCCTTTGGGAAGATCCACAACGCCGTCAGACCACAGGTGTCTTGGTAACCCATGATCTTGATGAAGCAATTTTGCTGGGTGATCGGATTGTGGTACTATGCGGTAGTCCAGGTCGAGTGTGCCTTGATCTAGACATACCGATACCCCGTCCGCGTACTCCGCAGGATTTCCGTTTTCATCCCACATATCCTCAGCTACGCCGCCAAATATGGGAAGCGCTACACAATCATCATGCGCCTGACTCAGTTCAGAAATGACACCATGATCCCTCAGAAGCAATACTATTGAAAATGTCAGTATCTCGATCCACCAAAACCAAAGTCGTTTTACACCGACGTAAGGCAGCCCTGCAAGCCGATGGTTTAAACAGCCGCCCCAGGATATGGTGGCTTCGGGGTATCTCACTGCTCATAATTCTCCTGCTTTGGGAATGGTACGGGCGGACTACCAATCCAATCCTTTTTACCTATCCAACCGCGATCGCCCACGCTGCCGTAGATATGATCGCCGACGGCACACTTCTGGTAGCGTTAAGTCAGAGCGTCAGTGTACTTGCCACAGGGTTTTTGCTGGGTACGCTTGTTGGCATTGTGCTGGGCTTGGTTACAGGTCGTAGTACAGTAATAGCTGCCCTGTTGGATATCCCGATTACAGCACTGTACGTCACCCCTATGATTGCCCTGGTGCCAATTCTCGTCCTGTGGTTTGGGTTTGGCACATCAGCGAAGGTAGTGGTAGTCCTGCTATTTACGATATTTCCTGTACTCATTAATACGATGCGCGGCGTGCGTGAGGTTGATCCGCAGCTCGTTGAGGTTGCACGCTCGTTTTGCTCAACAGAATACCGGCTTTGGATCGACTTAGTGTTTCCATCAGCACTGCCTTTTATTATGACCGGAATCCGTCTGGCAATCGGTCGGGCACTGGTTGCTGTCATCATTGCTGAATTTTACACTGCCGTTTCGGGATTAGGATACCTCATTGTCTCCAATGCCCATTCGTTTCAGACCGCACGCGTCTTTGTACCTATTATTGTGCTGATGGTAGCTGGTGTTATCAGCACAGAACTACTGGAAATAGCAGAAGCACGCATTTCGCCTTGGCGTCATCGTCGGCATAACTAGTACTCCTAGGCGGAAATATACCTACCCTCTGAACAGAGGTCGAAAGCTTGGAACGCAAGGATTTTTGAATTTTGATTTGAATTTTGAATTTTGAATTTTAAATTTCGCGAAGCGGTACTAGGAGGTTTTCATGCAACGACGGCTGCGCCTCATTGCTACATTCATTGTACTGACAATACTTTCTGCAACATTGATCATCGCGTGTGAGAATATCCCATCCCGGAACACAACTCAGTCCAAAACCGACACACCGACAGCAATCGAGATTGCTTTGCCAACGGGAAAAACCAGCTTTGCAAACGTTGATGTGGCGATCGCTCAAGAAAAAGGGTTCTTCAAACAACAAGGCTTGGACGTTACCATCAAAAACTTAGATTCAGCAGTGAAAGTTGTACAAGCTGTCGTTGCTGGCGATGTGATGATTGGTGGCTCTAGCACTGAGCCAGTCGTCAACGCTGCGGCAGCAGGTGGTAATATTTCTGTTATTGGTACTTATGCCAACCGACTGACCGTTTCAATGGTCACACCCAAAACAATTAAGTCGGTTGCAGATCTACGTGGTAAAAATGTTGGCGTCCAGGATATCGGTGCATTTCGCGAGATCATGACCCGCATGGTGCTCCAAAGCGCCAATTTGACACCCAAAGATGTGAATTATGTTCCAATTTCCCCACCTGCGTACATTCAGGCGTTGATAGCTGGACAGATAAAATCTGCTATCCTTCAGACCGAGCAAGTTTTTGACATACTAAAACGTGATTCTAGATTTCATATACTTGTCAATCTGTATGAAGTCGAGCCGGAGTATTTCTACGGCAATTATGTGGTAAAAAAAGACTGGCTGGCTAAAAACTCCGACCTTGCAGTCCGCTACCTCACCGCACTGATCCAGGCGCATAGATTTATGTATCAAAACAAAGCTGAGACAGTCAAGATCGCAGCTAAGACAACTGGCTTTGAAGCCAGCGTGATCGAAAAAACCTACGATACACTCCTAGAAAAAAACAAAGTCTTCCCCGTCAACGAAGGTATTGACGATAAGCGGCTGACATACACAATTTCAAGGATGAAGTTGCTAGGAGTGTTAAAAGGTAAAGAACCAGATCTCGCTCAACTTGTTGATCACAAGCCTATCGCCTTAGCCCTCAACAAATTAGGCAAGGTTAATGAACAGGGCAAACGCATCTAAGATATTGCTTGTCTAAGGTATCATAGTGATATGAGGGAGTGTACTTAAGGTACACTCCCTCATGGGCGATTGAGCGGAGCGCTGCGTTTGCCCTGCTCCTCGGTAGAAAGCACAAAAAAATAATTTTGAATTAATAATTTTGAATTTCCTTATAGGGAGTTGACTTGTGACTTGACGTCAACCGATAAATCAATCAAAACTGATGCAAATGTTCCAGTGCATCTCAAATCCGGAGGTGTATATTAATGACTAATCCGCTGACTTGCCATAATTACATAGCTGGTCAATGGGTAAATGCTGCATCGCAAGACACTCTAGAAAGTCGTAACCCTGCTGATAGCCGCGAAGTTGTTGCGACTTTTCCGCGTTCCGCAGCAGTTGATGTTGATACAGCAGTAGCAGCAGCCCACAAAGCATACCGCACTTGGCGACTCGTTCCCGCCCCAGCAAGAGCAGAATATATTCATAGAGTGGGAGAACTTTTACAAAAAAATAAAGAAGAACTTGCCCATCTTATGAGTCGGGAAATGGGTAAACCCCTGACAGAATCACGGGGAGATGTTCAAGAAGGTATTGACTGCGCCTTTTACAATGCTGGTGAAGGACGGCGACTCTTTGGGCAAACCACCCCCTCAGAAATGCCCAACAAGTTTGCGATGACGGTACGGATGCCTATTGGAGTTTGCGCCCTCATCACTCCGTGGAATTTCCCCATCGCCATTCCCTGCTGGAAAATAATGCCAGCTTTGGTGTGTGGTAATACTGTCATCCTCAAACCTGCTGAAGATACTCCCGCCTGTGCAACCAAACTCATTGAGATTTTTGCAGAAGCTGGTTTACCTGAAGGTGTGATCAACCTGGTGCATGGAGTGGGAGAAGAAGCGGGGAAAGCTTTAGTTGAACATCCTGATGTTGACTTGGTATCTTTTACTGGCTCTTCTGAGACGGGTGCTTTTGTCGCTTCTACCTGCGGACGCACTCACAAGCGCGTCTGTTTGGAGATGGGCGGCAAAAATGCTCAAATTGTTATGGAAGATGCAGACTTAGAACTTGCTCTGGAGGGCGCAGTTTGGGGAGCATTCGGGACAACTGGGCAAAGGTGTACTGCAACCAGTCGTCTGATTCTGCACCGTGACATTAAAGAGAAATTTACCGCTATGCTCAAAGAGCGTACTAGTAAGTTACGCTTGGGCGCAGGAATTGATCCCAACACCGATGTCGGTCCAATTATTAACAAAAAGCAACTCCAATGGGTGAGCAAGTATCTGGATATTGCTCGTGAAGAGGGTGCAAAGGTGTTGATGGGTGGAGAAATAGTCACCGAGGGAGAATTACAATACGGTTACTTCTTCCAACCAACTATTCTTGATGAAGTCAGTTCCAGAATGCGAGTCGCTTGTGAAGAGATATTCGGACCAGTGGTGGCGCTGATAGAAGTTAGCTCGTTTGAGGAGGCGATCGCCATCCTCAATGACACTCCCTACGGTCTTTCTTCTTCAATCTACACCCGTGATGTCAACCGCGCTTTCGCAGCCATGCGCGATATCGAAGCTGGGATCACTTATATCAATGGTCCTACTATTGGTGCGGAGGTTCATTTACCCTTTGGTGGTGTCAAACAAACTGGAAACGGACACCGGGAAGCTGGTTCTGCTGTCTTAGATGTCTTTACAGAATGGAAGACAGTATACGTGGATTTCTCTGGAAGTCTGCAACGTGCTCAAATAGATAACCGTAGTTAGGGTTTTCAATTGGGTGGAATACATTAAAGAGTTAAGGAACCGCAGACGCACGCGGATAGACAAGAGATAAATTTGTACTTCATTCAGAAGGGAACCGCTATATTTAAGCAGGAAGCAAAATGATGAATGATGTAGAGAAATACATTGCCAGACGCAAGCAAACCGATGTGGAGTTCGCTGAAGATTTTGAGTCTGGATATTCTAGTTTTAAAATATGTTACACTTGACAAGCTTGGATACGATGGAACATATCTCAATCCCACCTCGCCATTCGTCCCACATTCGCGGAAGATGTCCTTCTGGAGCATCTGGGTTGAAGTTAATTTGAGAATAATAATACCATTCTCTAGAAGTCCAGGTAACGAAAAAAATCTGATGGTGTCTTGTTGTTCGCCATCCTACACGTTCACCAAAACTAAACCAAATTTCTTCATCAAAGACACCTGGTTTCCCTCCAACACTCTGCCAAATGCGCTTCTGTACACTAAAGCCAAAGTGTTTTTTGCTATATTTCACCCAGAGAGTGTCGATGGTACGTAAGTCTGTGCAGGCAAAATTTTCAATGTTTTCTTCTCTCAGCCAGCGTTCTTCTTCTCTCCCTGCCACTCTTAGAAGAATAGCAAGAGTTTCCTCATCCGCCTCTTTCCACTCTCCTGCTTTTAGTAAATCCCGCAGTTGTGTGTAGTTGACACCGCATTCACTACTAAGGTCATCGCTTTGAATTTCAATAATTTTTTGTGGGATCACCTTCACTATTGTCTCTGGCTTCTGCCCAGTAATGCCCCACTCCAACAAGTACAAGGCATTCTCATCATCAATTTGGTCAGAGAAACTTACCCATCTAAACTGTTCCAAAAAGAGCATATGTTCAGGCAAGTTACGAACATCTGGAAGCAGAACAGGAATCACAGGAATATTCTTTTTGACACACTGTGATATCAGTGCTTTCAATTCCCAACTCTGCCAGTTTCCCAAGCCCTGTAAACCAAGAAAGATAGCGGCAGATTTGGACAGTGGTATCGCCTGTTGGATTTCATCTTGAAATGAGCGTCCTGGTGGAATTTGCTCCTCGTCTAACCACGGCTTTAAACCGCGCCGCTTGAGCTCATTTGCAATTGCTCTAACGAGAGGTTTATCCTGACTGTTATGAGCTAGGAAGACATCGAACGGAAGTTGAGCGTTGGACATTTAGAAGCTTCTCCTGTTATTCGTTCACACCAGCAATAGTTGCCCACGCTTTAGCATATTGTTTTACTCTCATTTTGAGAAGACAAAAGGTCGGCTACAATTAAAGAAGCTCAATGATGGCTACGGGCATGATATCAATTCCTATCACCCTGGAACAACTCATTACCGCTGTACAACAATTGCAACCAGACGAGCGGGCGCAGGTTGCCAGAGCTTTGGTTGAAGTGGGTTTACGTTCAGATTTGACGGCTTTAATTCAAGAACTTTATGCCCAACCCCCGGTTGATGACATTACAGACGATGAGATCATGGCTGAAATTAAGGCTGTACGCCAGCAATCTCAGCAAGCATGACGTTTCGAGTGGTCATCGACACTAACATTTGGATTCGCATTTTACTGCAAGGGCGAGTGACATTGCCTGTTTTAGAAGCATTTAATGAGGACAAATTCCAGTTGGTGATGAGCCAACCCCTAATGGAAGAACTCCATCTAGTTTGGAATCGCCCCCGCTTAAGAGAACGAATTGACCCAAATCAAGCTATCCGCCTTGAACAGCAGTTGCAGCATCGAGGAATATGGGTTGAGTTGGAAACGGTTCCTCCTAATTGTCGAGATCCCAAAGATTTACCTGTGCTGGCTACGGCTATTGATGGCGAAGCAGAGATTATTGTGTCTGGGGATGATGATTTACGTGCTGATGACGCGTTGAAGACGATAATGGCAACTTATGGCATCCGGTTGCTGGGTGTTAATTCTTTCCTGGAATATCTAGATCACTCACCGTTCGCGTAATCGAGAATGAGTTTGACGAAATAGAGGAATCCAATATCATCATAGATATATTTAAAAACTAACCAGCGATAGATACCTCTTTCTAAAGAAAGAGCAGATAATACCGTCGTTTGTAGTGACACATACTCCTTAGAAGTATATTATTCATGTGTCTACAAACATGACTTCTATAAAACTTTTAACCCTCATATGGTAAACACCCCTCCATCGCTGTTTTCAGAAGATCAATACAAGGTCGAAGATGCAGAGGCAGAAGTCTCAGCCATTATAGAAACTCTGCCATCAGAGACAGAAATTGACCTAGAGTTTCTTTACACAAGAGATATTGAATTTCGTCAAGAAACTATTTACTTTATTGTGGTGGATCGCTTTTATGATGGCGATCGCTCAAACAGCGAAGGTGTCAATACAGAACTGTATGACCCAAAAAGACAAGATTGGGGTAAGTACTGGGGTGGTGACTTGCAAGGCGTTATTGATAAATTAGACTATCTCAAAAACATGGGAGTGACAGCAATTTGGTTAACTCCTTTGTTTGAGCAAGTTGAAGACTTGTTTGTTGGCAATGCAGCGATGCATGGTTATTGGACAAAGGACTTTAAGCGGATTAACCCTCGCTTCATTGCAACAGGAGAAAATCCTTCTTTAAACGAAACACAAGAAACAAGAAATACAACGTTTGATAGGTTAATTGATGAACTGCACAAGCGCAAGATGAAGCTGGTGCTGGATATTGTTTGCAACCACAGTTCACCCGATCTCAGTGGTAGCAAAGGCGAATTGTATGATGATGGAGTGAAAATTGCTGACTTCAATGATGATGAGCGGCACTGGTATCATCACTATGGTGAAGTGCAAAACTGGGAAGACGAATGGCAAGTACAAAATTGTGAATTAGCAGGTCTTGCAACTTTTAACGAAAATAATACCGAATATCGCAACTATATCAAGTCGGCAATTAAGCAATGGCTAGATAGGGGTGTGGATGCACTGCGGGTAGACACTGTTAAACATATGCCCATCTGGTTTTGGCAAGAATTCAATGGTGATATGTACAATCACAAGCCAGATGTGTTTATTTTTGGTGAATGGATTTTCAATCATCCTTCTGATGACCGTTCTGTAGAATTTGCCAATCACTCTGGGATGACGATTTTAGACTTTGGGCTATGTGTCGCAATTAGGGGAGCTTTAGCACAAGGTGCTGAAAATGGATTTCATCTCATTCAAGATATTTTTGACCAGGACTATCGCTACAACGGGGCGACAGAATTAATTACATTCATTGATAATCATGATATGCCCCGTTTCCAATCGCTCAACCCTGATCCAGCGATGCTTATGGTGGCAATTGTCCTCATTATGACTTCTCGTGGTATTCCTTGCATCTATTACGGTACAGAACAATATCTCCACGACGACACAGATGGTGGTAATGACCCCTATAACCGTCCAATGATGGAAAATTGGGATACGGAGACAGAAATTTATCGTTATACTAGGTTACTTTCTGGCTTACGGCGATTGAATCCAGCGGTGTCGATGGGCAGCCAATGGCAAAAATACATTACACCCGATGTTTACTGCTATGTACGTCGCTATCGGGATTCATTGTGCTTTGTCGCACTCAATAGAGGAGGAGCAGTCACTATCTCGGAAGTCGAAACGGAACTTCCTGACGGAGAACATACTTGTGTGATGACTCGCAACAAGTATGAAGTAAAAGACGGGAAAATTTATGACCTGCAACTCGAAGAGCGAGGCGTTATCGTCTTAAGCCATGTTGGAGAACGAGTGAAAGGAGAAACCATTGTGCGAGTCCAACTCAACGGTGTAGAAACTCAACCAGGTGAAACCATCGTCGTGATTGGGGACTGTCCGGAACTAGGTAACTGGGATATAGGCAAAGCATACCCTCTGGAGTATATTAACACGAACACCTGGTTTGCAGAAATCCCCTTTAACGAAAGTGCTGGGAAATTGATTAGTTATAAATATGCGATGTTGCGAGAAGGGCGATCGCCTTTACGCGAAAATTTGATGAATCGTCGTTGGGTGATTGCAAAAGAAGGTACTGTCAAATGGCGTGATACTTGGGCTTCTGGGCGCGAATCGTAATAAAAAAACGATCGCGTTCAGCGGCGACGGATACCTTAATGGGGAACTGAAACTGACTTCCACAATTATTCCTCTAGCAGTTGTCTCAGTTCATGGATATTGGAGGAAAACTTTAGTTCCCCTTTTTGCTGTTCAACCTGCGCTGACTTTAAGTTCCTATGGATTTCTTCGTGGCGTTCCTCGCGGAGATACTGCTTCAGTAGCAGTTGAATTTCTTGCTTTTCGTCAGTGGAAAGACTTTTGATTGCCTCAACCACATCACTGAAAGTCATGGTTTGTAAAACCTTAACGTATCTACTCGACTAATTTAACACGCTGTTTGTTCTTGGAAGATGAAAAGACGTAACAAAAAATATTTATGCAAGAAGTCTAGTTAACCATCAACTCATCACTGATCCCATATCTTGCAACTTAGCAACCATTTCAGCACGCGCCGAAACTTCTAGCTTACGGAACATCCGCTTGAGTGCTTGCTTCACAGAATTTTGTGTGATCCATAGTTTTTCACCAATTTCCGCATTGGTTAACCCTCGCGCCACCAACTCAGCAATTTCTAACTCACGGGGAGTCAGACGACTTGCGAAAGAGCACACAGATGTTTTTGGTTTTGCCCGTAAAGTTGCGAGTTTTGCGGAAACATGAAGACACAGAGCACTCATGTCAGCGAGATCATTCACGTTAAAAGCAGGAGTTCCACTCGTACGGGCGAGGTTAAGCGTTCCCACAAGACGACCATCACAGACCATTGGTCCGCTCATCACGTGTTCATGGTCATGGCGTGAGCAAAAATGCTTCCAATCTCCTGTTGGTAACACCAATTGTTCGTGAACAGGAGCATGACGTTCAACGACGTAGCGCCCAACAGGGTTGCTTTCCATACACACACCAGGAATATCCTGAACATCAATCTCTGTTAGAAACGGCTCATCTAACAGATAGATCCCCCAATGCTGCACGCCAAAATACTCCGCCACTGTATTTATCAGAGCTAGTCGTAATTCTTGCTCATTGCTCACAGAAGCTATTTCGTGAAATACAGTTTGAAGAGACTTAATCATAGGTGTACCCACTTGGGGTCTATGCGAAACTTAATAATTACTTCTATGCTAATAGCAGCAAAAGTAAAAAGCTAATATAACTGGTGACAATAGGAGAAATAATGACAGTAACACAAGTTTCTGCTCAAGAACTTTTTCGTGCTGCTTACGAAAACCGCTACACTTGGAATACAAATTTCCCTGGTTATACTGCAGATGTCACCTATAAGCAAGACGAGCAGGTGTTTACAGGTAAAATTCGTATCAACCCTAATCTCAAGGCAGATGTTTTTGAGGTAGAAGATGAGCAAGCGAAGCAGGTGATTAACAATCAAGCATGGGAGATAGCCATTCACCGCATTCGTCGCTCCTTTGAACAAACTCATGGCGAGAATACATTTCGCTATGGTGCGACTGATGAAACTGGTGCTGTTGAGATTTTACTAGGCGGTAAATCTGAGGGCGATCGCTACAAACTCCGCAACAATGAGGTGTGTCTCGTCCACCGTCATATCCACGGTGTTGTTGTGACGATTAACACCTTCAGCAGTCATGATACAGGAGAAGGTTACCTGTCTCATCAATACGATTCTGTTTACCACGATCCGAAAACGGGTGAACAAAAGGGCGGAAGAAGCGAGTTTACAGATGAGTACGAAAAGGTTGGTGATTACTTCATCCTAAATCGCCGAGAAATTCGCACCGAGACAGCAGAACAACCATCCATTCAGGAAATTATTTTTTCTAACATTCAGTTGCTGGAAGCTGTTGCTGCTTAAATTTTCTAGTAGAGCTAATATATAGCAATCCGGAATCATTTGTAAGAAAATACTGAGCCTCAGAAACCAGGTATCTCCCAGATACCGGGTTTCTTTATCTCACGAATCATTTAGGAATGCTATATGCAATTTGCATATATTAGCTTGTATTTTCATAGACTTATTTTTTACCAAGTTGCCTATAAGTTTTACTTGGTATTGTATAAACAATCTAAATATAATAGACTTTTACTCATCTAGTTCTTCTAGTGTTTTTGACTTCTGTAGCACGACAAATAATTGGTGCAGACGCAATCACGAAAGCAATCAAAGCCAGATTAATGAACATTGTTTAACCTCTGTTATGTTTTAAGTTCATCTGGGTATAGGACTGCTGATCGTTCCTGCAAAGTTCCAGAGATTTCTGGTCTTTATGACACTTTTCAAAGCTTCATATATGAGTGAGTTTTTGGAGCTATTTATAACCACAGCCTATAGCAGATGCACGCAGATAAATTAAGCTCCTGCGCTTATAAGAATGCACATTATTTTGATCGAGTCAATCATTGAAACCCTGTTCCCTTCTGCTTTCTGCCGTCAGCTCCCGCTGCCTTGCTGTTGTGCATTAAAAATGCACAACAGCTTATCTGTGTTTATCTACGTGCATCTGCAGTTTCATTTTCAAAAAATTGACTTTTGAACCACCTATTCTTTCCAACCTAGGAGATTCACCTACACACTCATCACTGTTGTCTCGTGGTTGTTTGCAGCTTTCTTTAACAGTTCTCTGACTTCTTCATCTGTTGTTTGCGGAAAATCTTCGTACCACAAACCAACACTGTAGAAGGGATTTGGCGTTGCCAAGCAGACAATTTCATCTACCTTGGCTTCAAACTCTTCACAGGTTTCGGATGCAGACACTGGGACAGCAACTATTATTTTGGCAGGTTTGTGTTGCTGCAACGCTACAACAGCCGCACGCATGGTTGCACCTGTCGCTAAACCATCATCCACTAAAATGACGGTGCGTCCATGCAGTATTGGAATGGGCGATCGCCCCGATAGAGATGCT
The DNA here is from genome assembly GCA_012031965.1 of Scytonema sp. RU_4_4. Classification (GTDB taxonomy): domain Bacteria; phylum Cyanobacteriota; class Cyanobacteriia; order Cyanobacteriales; family Nostocaceae; genus Brasilonema. Next base: position 20,096 of record JAAUSC010000064.1, on the reverse strand, counting down.
CTCTTCGCTCTAGTTCCTGTTGTTCTTTCGCCGCTACTTTTTGAATAACGACCTCGGATATACCGAGCGATCGCACAATCTCTTCATTCAAAACTTGGACTCCACCAGAGGCGATCGCTCCCATTGCTAGCTCTTTTTGTTCGGGTACGCCCAGTTTACGTACGACAAAAACGTCTAAGGGAGCATTCAGCGCTCTAGCAACTTCAAAAGCGACTGGTACACCACCCCTTGGGAGCGCTAACACTAGCGTGTCTGGGTAGTTAGCATAAGCTGCTAAATTTTTAGCCAAAAATTGACCTGCAGCCTTTCGGTTTTTAAAAATCATAGTGTCGCGCTCCTTGTTCGTTTTTAAGGGAATGAGTTTTTAAGTATTAACACGCATCTTTCCTTGCTTACTCTCAAACAACTGTTATTATTTATCGTGTTCTTAATCGATTCTAAAAACCTATTAATGACCTTTCCTCTGGCTAATGGGAGGTTGTACCAGTTTTATCAGTCTACTCAACGAATGAATTAAACACAGGACTTACGCAAAAGTTACCCGGTTTCTACCAAAAATCGTCTGTTTTGCAACCAAATACGAACGAAGAAACCGGGTTTTTAGAAAATGGTGTGTAAGTCCTAAAACATTTGGGAGGTTCCCTACAGTTGTTCATATTTATTGGCAAATATATAGTTAGCGGGAAACAGATCTATTTTTACGAGTTAGAACGAAATTGATATTTCTGGGGAGTTAAGCAATGTCACATCAAACCATTGTCATTGGTGCAGGACTCGCAGGGCTGAGTGCAGCTTATGAATTGGTACGTGCAGGTTTTGATGTCCAAGTTTTTGAAGCGCGTCCACGTGTCGGCGGTCGAGCTCATACCGTTCAACTTAATGCAGGACAATATGGCGAGTTAGGTGCTGAGTTTGTGGACGATAACCACACTGCTCTCATAACTTATGCGACTGAATTAGGTATTCAATTAGACCCAGCCTGCAAATTTCCTGATGACCTCTACTGGTTCATCGACGGAATGCTTCATAACCGTATGTCCCTAACAGAGGAACAAAGTAGTGCTTTGGATAATCTTTACGCAAAACTCCAAAGCCTGCTTGAAGAGCAAAAAGACCCTCAACAGACCTTAGATGAGTGGTTGAATGTACAACCAATTGCACCTTTTGCCCGTCGAATTGCGCGTTGGCTGGCTTCTTCACTATTTGCCACGGACCCAGAGTTGATTGGTATAGGCTTCTTTGCTTATCTTGCAGGTATCGGTAACAGAGGCTGCAATATGCGGATTCGTGGGGGTGTTTCACGTTTAGCAGATGCTTTGGCTAAACATCTGGGGAATAGAATTCACACTCGTACTCCCGTGCGTTGTATCCAACAGATAGATGATACTGTGAGTGTCAGTGTTGAGACGCCAAGCGGTTTAGTTGAGGTTGTGGCTCACAGTGTGATAGTGACGCTCCCTTGGAGTGTGCTGCGTCACATCTCAATAGAAGCACCGCTCATTGACGCACAGCGAGAGGCTATCTCTAGCCTAGCTTACGGAGGAGTTGTTAAGACACTACTGCAATACCCGCACCGTTTTTGGTCAAAGCCTAACTTTGGAATTGTATTACTTGAAGGCGAGTACCAAGCTATCTGGGAACCGACCTTTGCTCAGATGGGGACAGAAAAAATTCTTTCCTGTTTCAGTGGAGGGACTCGCAGTTTAAAGCTGTGTGAGCAAGCAGGTGACTTAGCGCTTGCAGCAGTGCATACTGTATACCCGAATGCACCCAAGATTATCGCCTCTCGTTCACATGACTGGAGCGCTGACGAGTGGGCACGAGGTGCCTACTGCTACTTTAGACCGGGAGACTTGCATCGCTTTGATCCACATTTAACCCCGCCTGCTGGTCGGATTTTCTTTGCTGGTGAGCATACTGCTCCTGTGGAGTATCGCGGTTACATGGAGGGTGCAATCCGTAGTGGTCAGCGTGCTGTGCAACAGATTCTTAACTTGTTAAGTGTTTAGGGACTTCCAGAGAATAAATTGTTCCAAATTGTTCCAAATTGTTCCAAAAAAAAGAAACAGCATCAATTCAAGAATAATAATTATTGTGATTATGGGGAGAACATCTCAGTACAAAGTTATAATTTTATCCATATCTTTACTTAGATTTCATAATATCGTTAATAAAGATTGACTGTAAAAAGTGTAAAGTTTTTGTGAAGTTGTTTCAGATATAGTGTTATTTCAGATTTTCTTGCTTTAAGATTTTTAATTAATGCTTCACAAAAGAATGTTTAAGTTGTAAAGCACTGAGTATGTGCAGATGGTAGCGCAACTCTGAAATAAACACTCAGAGGATACCCTTATGTTTAAGCTAGGTTCAACAAATTCAATCTCCCTGGCTCACATCCAGCAAGTATTGCTAGGGTGTAATCTTTTCATCGAATATGATCTAGTGCTTCAGAGTGTCCATGCTGTGAGGATTCCTGGTGGTTTGATTCCACCCTGAGTCAATGGATTTAAATGCTTCTGTCTGTACTTGTAAAAAGTGGTAAGAATTCTATTCTCTTCAATCTTGCTGAAGAGAGATTCTACACAACAACATAGAAATTAATTCTACATTTACCTTCCATTACTGCAAATGTACTAAGTTAACCATATTTTTTTGTCAATGGTTAATCCGGATGAATAGGTGTATTAACACTTTATCCTTGTATTACTGAATAGTAAAATCAAGAGTTTACCAAAAATTGAGGGTAAAGCCTTACTTTGTACAATTCTTTGAAACATTTATTCAGTAAAAGTGATTTGAGTAGCATTGAAAGTCGCTTTGGATGAGTGTCGTTTATGTACTTGCAAGAACGAAGGTTTAGACTACAGTTGAGTTTTTGTCGCAAGGGTAAAGTAATAACACTTTGCACCCAGATAAATATAGTGACACAACAAAAGTGACACAACAAATTTTATCTCTGCAATTAGGGTATTAAACGTAGTTGGTCATCAATCAATACGGTTCGGTTAAGACCAAAATCGGGTAAATTAACTGTTGTCCCCAGTTATGGCGATCATTAAAATGGTGCATCTCAAAAAATTCTCCTTCATTTCTCCAGTCATTGAATCAGTCGAAGTATTCAGAGCAATAGAAACAGCCATACCTCCAGATGCCATTGAACAGGCAATTGACAAAAACCTCGCTCTAAGTTCCCGTCTAAAAAACCATTTCAGAAGAGAACTGGAACTCAACGAGAACATCTCAATTTTTCCGTTCTCAATACTGCTTAGTGCTTAACCGAGAAGTATTGAGTTGGTAATTGCTTAATTCTGTTACCGCTCTTGAAAGTAACACAGCAAAAAAGACTATTTCTAGTAGAGATGACTAAACTTGATATGACTTCAATGCCAAATATTCCCTCGATTGCCATATGTATTCCCACTTATAATCAAGCTCAATACTTGATTGAGTCCGTAACTAGTGCTTGTCGTCAAACTTATCCAAATGTAGAAGTATGGGTTTCAGACGATCACAGTACTGACGAAACACCCCAAGTGATGGAACAGTTGTGTCAGCAGTTTCCCCAAGTGTATTACTATCAGCAACCTAAAAACATGGGTATTGCTGGTAATAATTCTTGGTTAATGAGCCAGCCAAAAACTGACTTTATTGTACGTCTAGACTCAGATGATGCTTTAATGCCAAATTATGTGGAGAAATTAGTTTCGCTGCTACAAAAATATCCAGAAGCTGGTTATGCTCATACTGCTATCCAGGAAATGGATGAGTATGGAAAAAATCATTCCATAGCAAGAGTTGTCAGAAAGAAAGAGTTTCAAAATTCAGATGAAGCGCTAATGGCAGCAGTTACTGGCTATAGAGTAGCAGCAAACATAATCATGTTTAGAACCAAGGCACTGCAAGAATTAAGATATTACGAAAATAGCCCTGAATATGTTGAAGATTATGATTTATCTGTAAGAATCGCTGATGCTGGCTATGGAAATGTTTATGCAGATGAAATATTAGCAAAATATCGAGTTTGGACTGATGTGAAGAAAACACGTTCCAAGCGTAAACATTTGCAGTTGAAAGGATATATTCGGATTTTTGAAGAGAGTTTTTACCTGCTTTTCAACGGCGAGGCTGGGATACAAAAGTGTTAGATAAGCAGAGACGCAAGATGGCAATCATACACTCAGCCTATTGTTTTCTTCCTATTTTTAATCAAGAGGAAAGAGCAGAACTTGTTACCTTGTTAAAACAGTTAGGTGATTCGCCACTGTTGCGGCTACGAATTTTTGCATTGTCTTTAGGTTTAGCTCCTTTCTTTGAGTGGGAACACCACACAGAACTGAAGTTAAAAGGTATTGTCAAAGACTGGTTAAGCAAACTGAAAAATATGACAGCAGTCAAAGTCGCAGGATAACTTCTGTTGGTGTAAGAGGTTATTTATAAATAGCCCTCATGAACTGCGGTGTACCAGAACGTATGAAAATTTATCTTCCCGAATGAGTTCTGTTAGCGCAGCGGGGCGTAGCCCGTTCACCAGTTCTGAGTTCTATTTTCAAGCTAGTCTGTTAGTAAAAGGAAAAACTATGACAGTCCAAGAAGCACTCAACATTAACCAACTACCGCCTACCTCACCTACAGTTTTGTCACGGATAATAGAGTTGACCATAATTAATCTGCTCGGATGGATTCCTCGTCCCCTTGGCGTTGTGCTACGACGGCTAGGCTACCGTTTCATACTTGCTCGTATGGGTCAGGGAGTTTACATGCAAACAGGAGTAGAGTTTTTGGGAGGCTGTTCAATTGAAATTGGCGATGATACTAGAATTATGCGAGATGTACGCTTTGACATGAAAGCGCCAAACAGCTTACTACGTATTGGTAAGAATGTTTGTATTGATCGCGGTGTTGATATCAAAGCTACAGTTTCTGATTGTTTGATCGAGATTGGTGAAAACTCATATTTGGGACCTTATATCTGCATGGCTGGTCCCGGTCATATCAAAATTGGTAAAGATTGCCTGATTGCATCACATACAACTATTTACGCTAACAATCACAGAGAACCTGAATTAACCCGCGAAGGAATTGAAATTCAGGATAACTGTTGGATAGGCTCTGGAGTTAGGATCTTAGATGGAGTCACTATTGGCAAAGGAAGTGTGATTGGGGCTGGAGCTGTTGTTAATAAAGACATCCCTCCCTTGTCCATAGCCATTGGAGTACCAGCAAAAGTTATTAAACCCACTAAAGGACCTGGCAGAGCTTGATGATTCAGAACTCAAACTAGATGAGGACTTACGCACGCTCACAAATGGGACATCATGTGTATGAACGTAATTTGGTTGTTCCAGGCTTTTAGGGACTTCCAAAGAATAAATTATTCCAAAAAATCTAGAGGCAATCTTCAACTCTAATATGCAAGTCATAGCAGAGGAATAGCCCAGTGGGCTTCCCCTACTATGTTCACAATACTAATGTCTCTAAACTTATCAAGCTTGCAGTACCACGCCGCTTTCTGTTGACTCTGCTAAGACCCATGCCGAGTAGACATCCTCAATAAATCTACTCTGATGATTCATTTCTTGAGTGTTAGTTGCTCGTACTTTTAGGGTGGTTAAATAGACTCCATGCAGTATTTGATGTCCATAACCGATAACTTGGCCTATCTGCCCTGTGATTTGATGCTGTGCGTAATCTCCAATATTCAGCATATCCATAACTCCCTGATGTGAAAGGTTTAGTGACCTGTTTTTTACTGTTTGTACGGGTTTAATGCTATTTGGTGCAGCCATCAAGCAGAATCGCTTTCTTTATTAGTGCTGCATTTTAAGTGCTCAATCCGGAGTATTTTCCACCTTGCACTTGGTAACACCAGTCGCCACCAAGGCTATTGAGATACAAAGAAGCCGAAAAGTTCCTCAACACTATTAAAGCTGTAGAAATTAAGCTGCAACTTGAGGTTTGGTCTCTCTTGAGGTCATGACTGGAGCGAGTAGATGTGTGTAGATCTGAGTCAAGCGGGATGCCACACTATGCCAGCTGAAGGCAATTTCTACTCGTTGTCGCCCAGCCTCACCGAGTTGATCTCGCCAAGCTGAGTTGAGCAAAATGCGGTCAATAGCAGCAGCAAAAGCAACTTCATCTTTAGGGGGAACCAGTAACCCAGTCACTTCAGGTACGACTGTAAACCGTAATCCCCCAACATCACTAGCCACGACTGGAGTCCGACTAGCCATTGCTTCAATTGCAACTAAACCAAAAGGCTCGTAGTGACTTGGTACAACACACACATCTGCGGCTGCATAGTAGGAGGGGAGAATAGCATCATCTAGGCGACCTGGAAAGGTTGTACAATTCTCCAATCCGAGTTCAGCTACGATGCTTGCGATGCGATCGCACTCGTTCGCATCGCTATGACCAGGACGATAGCCACCACCAATGACGAGTTGTAGGTTAGCCTGATCCCGCAAACTAGCCCGCAAACGAGATTTTGCAATGGCTCGCACAAGTGTCTCGATCCCCTTGCGCTGATCAAAGCGGCCGACGTAGAGAACCATCTTAACATCAGGTGCAATTCCTAACTCCTTCCGTGCTGCAGACCTTTGAATGAACCCAAACTTATCGATATCAGTTCCACAAGGAACAATTTCTATTTGCCCTTTAGTGGAAACGAGTCTTCGCATATGTTCCTGTTCTTGAGGACTAGTTGCAATAACTCGATCCACACTTTCCAGACAGGCTTTTTCAACGGCTATTCGCATGCTAGCAATTGCTGGGATATCAGAAATAGCGCTGTACTTGACTGCTCCTAAAGAGTGATAAGTATGCAATTGAATCAACGGTTGCTGTTTTTTCAGTTCCAAACCCACCCAAGAGGATAACCAATAGTTCGTATGAATCAAAGGGTACTGAAATCCTTGCTCTTGTTGGAATGCCTGAAACTCTGCAATGAATTCTGGCAGATGGTGGAATAAGTTATCTCGCCCTATAAACTCAGCAGGTCCAGCCTTCAACCGGATAGTACGACAGAGTGGTTCATGTTGCACAATGGTAGGCTGCTCAGGGTGATTTTGGCGAGTGAACATATCCACCTGCCAACCTTGCCCAGCAAGCGCATAACCGACTTGACGCACATAAACATTTTGTCCCCCAGCCTCTTCCTGTCCAATTTCTGCAGCAGGGTCTCCATCAACAGAAATCAGAGCTATGCGATGTTTTTTGGTCGGTAACATAGTTGAACTTCACCATGATATGGCAACTTATCCTGCCTCACAGACCCGAAGAAAAGGTAATAAAGTTCTTTTCTCATGGTCAAGGACAGGTACAACGAAGCGCACTGATACCAGCCAAGGACACTGACGAGAACAATGCATTACAAAGTAAGAATGCTGCTCGTTCAGTCTCCTCTCAATGCCGACGAAGTTAGCTGACGGGCTAGGACTGAGAGATGTCCTTCTTACAGAACGGAAGAAAGAAAAAAAAAGACAGAAGAAAGAACAGGAATAATTTTGTCTTTTTTCATTCTTCATTTTTCATCCTTCGCTCTTCTATGAGATAAGCCCCAAACTTGGTTCCTCCGTTCCAGGCTTACCCCGAAGTCACAAAATGTTTGGGGTAATCCGTGGATTAAGCAGACTGATGTAGATTTGTTAAGAATTTAACGCGTAAGCGTGACTCAAGTCAACCTCTTTTTAGAGTGATTTCTGCTAGCTATAAGCAATAATACGCTCCAATACGTTCCATTGCAAGTTATGTCAATACTTAACGGCATTATTTGGTGGTATCGCCAAGTCAAATGATTAGGGTAATCTTGCGTTTTTAGCATAGACGTTATTACTATTATACCTTATTGAGAGAAAAAAATAAGCATTAAACATAAGTTAATTAAACCATAGAAAATTTCATCAATAAAAACTTAATGAATCATTTTTTATCATAGGGACCTGAATAACGTGTCATTAATTGAAATAGCAATTTAATGACAAGAATCAATGACAGACAAGAATAAATGACAAGAATATTTTTAGTTTGTGTTATTTTGTCTGGGTATATCTATACATGAAATTCAGTATTTTACAAAAAATGAAAATTATTTTTTTTGACAAAAAACAGTCGATGTGAATGAAGTTATAAATACTTAAAAACAGGAATTTAGACTAAAAATATCAAAGAACATATAAAAGAAAGGGCTTTCGTCGTCTTTTTGTAACTTGCTTTTTAAACAAGAAAAACACACAACACAAAACACAAAACACAGAATACAGTTGGGTGAGGATTTTAACACCAACGCCAAATACCTACAGAGGTAAAATGCTACATCCTAAGAAAGCGGGAAGCCTCCACACTTCTAGTGTGCGGGCGATAATGCAATACAGTTCAGTTAGGGCTGAACGGTGGGAATTTCGGGTGTGTAGAAACATTGCATTGCAACGTCCCTACAAAGATTGAGGGTTGGTCAATTCTCTTAACTGAACCGTATTGGGCGATAATGTGCAATTTCACATAGAATTGGTATTATTCTCAACCCAATTGTACAGAACTCATTCGCTCGTTCTGACAACTGAGTTTTGAGTTCTTTCTTTTTAAACCGTCACCCCTTCCAACTCCTCATCCGTCAACTCATACAACTCGCGTAACTTCTGCAACTTCTCCTCACTCGCTTGCCAAAAACCGCGTCCATGCGCCTCTAACATCCTCCCCACAAGATTACGAAAAGCTTCCGGATTCGCCTTCCGCAATTTCTCCGCCATCTCTGCATCTAAAGCATAAGTATCAGCAGCTTGGTCATAGACCCAATCATCAGTAAAATCAGCAGTACCGCCCCAACCAATCAACGCCGTCATGCGTTGAGAAATCTCATAAGCACCACCCGAACCCTGATTCGCCATCGCCTCCGCCCATTTAGGATTCAGCAACTTGCTGCGATACTCCATCCGCAACAAATCATCCAAATTTCGGGGAGTCGTATCCTTCGAGAAGCTTTCCACGAAGCTAGTTGTGACTTTCTTACCGCGTTGTTTTTCCGCCGCTTTCTTCAAACCACCAGTATTCGCATAATATTCTTGAATATCAGTCAAACCGTATTCCACAGAATCAATTTCTTGAACAATACGACTGGTACTTTGCAATAGTTGAGTCAGCACTTCTGGTCTAGCTTGACCTTTATCTTGTCTACCATAACTAAACACATTGCGACCTTGCCAAGTATCCCCCAACTCACCTCCAGATTCCCAATTACTATCAACCACGCGGTCATTCACCAAAGAACCAAAATCACCCGCAGGGTTAGAAAACAGCCTCGCCGAGACATTCTCCACCCCTTGCGCCTTCAAAGCCAAAGCATGCTTCCTAATAAAATTCTGATCTTCTGGCTCATCAGCCCCAGCCGCTCGTAGAAACAAATCATCCAACAACTCAATAATATTCACAAAACTATCTCGGAAAATCCCAGACAAATTCCCCAACACATCAATCCGGGGATGTCCCACCTCAGCCAAAGGCTTCAACTCATAACGAACAATTCTTCCCGTCCCCTCCTTCAGAGCTTCCGCCCCCACCAACTCCAAAAGAATACCAAGAGATTCCCCCTTAGTTTTAATCGCATCCAAACCCCATAACATCACCGCCACAGTCTCCGGATACATCCCATTCTCTTGCAAATGCTGCGCAATAATTTTTTGACCAATTTCCCGTCCCCGTGCATACGCCGCAGGCGAAGGCATACGATAAGGATCCAAAGCATGAATATTTCTCCCCGTAGGCAAAACACCCACACCATCCCGCAACAAATCCCCACCAGGCGCAGGCAGAATATACTCCCCATTCAAACCCCGCACCAGATTTGTCAACTCATCAGTCGTTTGTTCCAATAACTCACGAATCAACCTCTCCTCTTCCTCTTCCTCTCTGTGTTCTCTGCGCCTCTGCGGTACCCCAGGGGGAAGCCGCTGCGCGTCTACGTTTCCAAAATAAGCCTCCAAATACCCCGCCAACTCCTCCTCATTCGGCTTTTCCCCCAAAACATGTAACCCAGAAGAAAACAGACGATTCTCCAAAACCTGCAAATACTCGTACAACTTCACAAGATAATCATCAAAAGCATGACCACTAAACATCCGAATATTCTCAGGCGTAAACCCAATCCCCAACCGCTTCGCATCCTCAAACGGACAATCAGCATCCAGACCAGTATCCACAATCTTCTTACAAATCGCTTCCTTGAGGACATAATTCTTCTGCGGATCCTCTCGATACTCCGCAATCAAATCCCGAAGCGTCACCAACTCCTTATACAAACCCGCACGACCATAAGGCGGGACATTGTGAGAAATTAACACCCCATAACCGCGACGCTTCGCCAGAATCGATTCCGAAGGATTATTCGCCGCATATATATATAGATTAGGCAAATCTCCCAACAGAATATCAGACCAAGAATACCCCGTATTCCCCAAAGGAGAACCAGGCAACCATTCTACAGTACCGTGCATCCCAAAGTGAACAACAGCATCAGCTTCAAATTCATTTTGCAGCCATTTATAAAAAGCAGCGTACTGGGGATGAGGAGTTAAATCCCGTTCAAACATCAACCGCATCGGATCACCTTGTAATCCCAATGGTGGTTGTACACCTATCCAAACATTTCCTAGCTGAACACCGCCAATATGAAATTCATCACCATAAGTTTTAATCCCACTACCCGTCAGAGACTTCCATTGTTTCTCAATCCTGGATGTGCGGAGATATCCCAACCATGTTTCCAAAGTGCGGACGTTAACGGAGGAGGGGGGGACAAGGGGAGGGGGAGAGGGGGGGAAATTTTTTCCGTCTTCCCATTTCAAGTCGTCCGCTTCTTTGACTTGGCGAATTAACTCTTCTCCATCTTCAGGCAAATCCCCGACCGTATAACCTTGGTCTTTCAGTGCTTGAAGGAATTTCAGTAAACTTTTTGGTACATTTAACAACGCAGCTGTTCCCACAGCACCGTAACCAGGCGGGAACCCATACAAAATAATTCCAATCTTTCGTTCAGATACAGGTTTTTGCCGTAAAACAACCCAGTTTTTCACTCTCCCAATTAACCGCTGCACCCGTTCGGGAACCAGATAAATTTTTTCTCCTACTAAACCACCAAGGGGAACGGTGTCTATTGCCCCATCTAGTTCTGGTAAAGCATATAACACAACACTTTGCAATCCTCCAATACCTTGGCGTGTCCAAGAGTAAATATCTTGAATCAGCAATGGTGCGGCGACAATGTATGGTATGTTTTTAGCAGTAAGGATGCGTTTTGCTACATCAACTTGTCTTCCCGCTTCCATTGAACCAGCAGGACCACCCACCAGAGGAAAACCAATAGTTGAAACAATGGCGTCAACCTTGACTGCTTCTGGAGAAAGAGAGGCAATTTCTACATTTCCTAGTTGTCTTTGCTGGGTTTCGTAGTCGGTTGTCATCCAATCTCGCACCGCCACATGACCTTCTACACCATTAATAAAGATGGGTAATGGTATCAAGCCAGCTTCTTCAAAATGGCGAATGAGTTGGGGTATGTAAGGTTGTTTGGTGATAACGTGCTTGCGATAGAGGAGAATTCCCACTACTGGATTTTGGATGAAAAATTTTCCCCTTGTCTCCTTGTCTACGCCAGACACCTGCGGAGGAGCCTGTACTGCAGGAGGGTCTCCCTCCGTAGGTATCTGGCGTTGGAAACCCTCCCGCAGTGCTGGCTCCCCTTGTCTCCTTGTCTTTTCCTGCTGATACCACTCTAGGTACGCCCGTGGTGATTCAAAAAACCCCTGATAATCGGGATGCAATAGCCCCATATTCGGGGTTTCGACTGGCGGAGGAATGTCACCGACTTTTAGATCTAAGTATTTTTCTGCTAATGTCCAGAATAAAGCAGCAACGTTTTCTGGTCCACCAGCATTCCAGTAACCATATATAATAAGCCAGTTGCGTAAGTCTTGCACTTTTTGCACTGGCACATATTTCAATAGTTTTGGTCCTATTTTTAAAAAGCTAATATAACCTGCGAGTTTATCTTCCTCACGTCCGTTGCTGAATTTGTCCAGGATGAATTTAACTGGTTTGGGCATTCCTTTGGGTTTATCGCCAATGGCGAAATCGCCCAACTTGGTTAAACTCAGCAATTCTAAAGCTGATTCAAATACGAGGCGGATGGGGATATGGGTAATGCGATCGCGCAACCACAACACTTGATCATAATCAAACAGCAAGCTGCCAAAAAACACATCAGCATTATCAAGTGCTGCTTCCACCTCAGTCCGTTTGGTGGTGATATCGCGATCGCTAAACACGCAAATATCCAACTCACTGACACGAGAAGTCGCCAGAAAAGCTGCCTTCCGATACAATTCGGCGTTGAATGATTCAAACCCAGCAATTAAGACGATACGTTTCATGCCTTGAGATAGAAAGTTTACGAATGGTTTTATATTTCTTATTGTGACACGCTTATTTTCCTGCCATGACCTTCACATGGAGTAGACTTGTTAAGTATAAATACTTGAAAAAGATTTTTTATCAAATGTATCAGTCTTAGATATGAACTTATTTATTGAGACTATATATAGGCAACAGCCAAAAACTCTTCACTAAACAAAGAGAAAAAATAAGAAATAAATAGGACTTACGCACGCGCTACGAAAAAGAGCGGGTTGCGATTGCTTCCCTATGCCTTCGGCAGCTTCGCAAACGGTCGCAATGACTATAGTTACGTTGTTCGTGCGTAAGTCCTGATAAAAATTGACATTTTTGACTATCACTTGTTAAAACGAAGTAACAAAATTATCTGAGGTGCATACAATGAAATTTGGAATTGATATTGGGCACAATTGTCCTCCTGATATCGGAGCTAAAGGAATCAAATTTGAGGATAATTTAAACTTAGATGTCGGAAATAAAGTTATAGCTAAATTAAAAGCTTTGGGGCATCAAGTTGTCCTATGTAAACCAACAAAAGTTGATACAGTAGAAGAATCTCTCTCAAAAAGATGCACTATAGCTAATACAGCTCATGTTGATATTTTTGTTTCCATCCATTTCAATTGCTTTAATGGTCAGGCAAATGGAACAGAAGTTTATGCAATTAGTGAAGTAGGAAAAAAAATTGCTAAATCTGTATTAGATGAAATTACTAAGCTAGGATTTAAAAATCGTGGTATAAAAGATGGTTCTAAATTATTTGTCCTCAAAAATACAAATATGCCTGCAATTCTGATAGAGGGTTGTTTTATCGATTCGCCAAAAGATATGAAGTTATATAATGCAGAGGAAACGGCAAATGCAATCGTTAAAGGCTTAACAAATTCATGACAAATTTCTCCTGCTAACCCCATACCCCCCTGTGGAGAATTCAAAATTCAAAATTGGAATTCTTTATTTTGAATTCTTTATTTTGAATTTTGAATTGGAGCGTAAGCGAGGCTCACGCTGGGTGTAATATTGTTAGATGAAATCCATGTCTGGTCTCAGATTTCAGATACCGCCACTGTAAGGGTTGCCATTGCTGCCATAATTTGTAACGATTTTCCGCTAACAAAGAAGCAAGAGTAGGAAGTTGAGAGTGTATTTCTGACTTGAGGACATCTCCAAGCCACTGGGCTAATACTACGCTATCTTGCATTGCTCCCAATATCTCTTGGATACTTTTTACTTCTGCAAGACAAGCTGTATAAGACTCCCCGTATAAGTCAGTAAATAACTCCATCTGGTAGCGCAGGCGTTTGGCTTGTTTGCGTAAACTGTGAAGAATTTCCCCATTTGTTGCTAATTCTTGCTCTACCTTCTGGATATCCCAATCTCTAGCTATCAAAATCTCGGCTTCTTCTACTTGCGTTCCTATAAGCCAACCTGGATGCAGTAAGAAGCTACTAATCTCTGGTAAGAGTAAATCTGGTAGCACCTCCTGAATTGGCAAATATGCTACTGGTTGATAAGATGGTTCCTCTAACCACTCTTTCAATGTCTGTTTTAGAGACTTGTAACGCTCATTCTTTAATGTTGATTTTACATCTACCAAAGCCTCTTGACGTTGTTCACTCAAAGCATCCAAAGCTGTTTGCACTGACTGCTGTTCTTTGCGAGGTAAATGTGATTGCTCAAGATTTTCTAAAATTTCCTTTAGAACGTCTAAATCCCGGAGATTACCCAGATTCCGCGCAATTTTACCAATATTTTTATCACTAGCTGGTTTTGGCAAATCTACAGCAGGTGAAAACCTTGTTACGGCTGTGCGTAGGCGACGCATCCCCACTCGCATTTGATGCAATGCTTCTGGGTCTTTATCTTTCTTTACTGCTGTTTCCCATTTTATGGTTTTCTTACTGTGTTTTTGAATTGCTGAGTAAGCGTAGTTTCCTAGAGTTTTGACTTCTTGTTTTGTAGCTAATGTCATAATGGTTGATACACGCCTTAGATAGTAGTACTTAATAAGATGAGGTTATTGAATGGTAACATTTTTTCAAAAGGTTCATCTATGTTTTGTAAATGTTTTGTGATTTTTTTATTGGCTAAGATTTTTCAGAAAATTTTTATAAAAAATGATTGAGAATAAAAAAAAACACAATAAAACTGATAAACTAGGTTTAAGAAATAACAAAAAAAGCAATAATAAATGACTCTCAGGATTTTGTAAAATGCACAATTCACATCGAATCAATCAAGTTTTACTAACTTTTACTGATGGCTTTAAAGAACATCGTAACGACATTTCAGCAGTGCTGCTAACCCCGGAGAAGCACTTGTGGTTGGGGTCAGATGAAACCTCAACGATTGAACGGCTATCTTTTGTAGATGCAACAAACTTTGCAGAACATAAACAATTTCACGTAGCAGACTTTATCAGTTTACCTGCACCAGAAGAAGAAGAAATTGATATTGAAGGTTTGGCATACGCTGACTATTACCTATGGTTAATTGGTTCGCACAGCTATAAACGTAAAAAACCGAAACCTAAGCACTCTGACGAAAAAAATATTCAAAGACTGGCAAAAATTGCATCAGAAGCAAATCGTTATATCATCGGACGTATTCCATTAGTAAATGGTGAATTATTACCAGTATGCCAACATCCAAAAAATCCTAATGTACAATTAAGTGCTGCCAAACTTGAGGTAACAAAACAAGGTAACTTCCTCATGGAAGCTTTAGCAGATGATCCACATTTGGGCTTTTTTGTGAAAGCGGCAATTCCAGGTAAAGATAATGGTTTTGATATGGAAGGAATAGCCGTTTCTAAAAACCGAGTTTTTCTAGGTTTGCGTGGACCTGTGTTACGAGGTTGGGCTATGATTCTGGAAATTGAGTTAGAAAATTCTAGCCCAGAACTGCTCAAACTGAAGAAGATTGGAGATGATGGAAAGGAATACAAGAAGCATTTTCTCTTTTTGAATGGTTTAGGAATTCGGGATTTACTTTTAGATGGTGAAGACTTGTTGGTTTTAGCAGGACCCACAATGGATTTAGATGGTCCTGTACAAGTTTATCGTGTGAAAAATGGTGAGCATTTACGAGAGAATGTTCTCAATTATCCAGAGCTTGTGCTTGATATCCCATATGGAAACAGAGACGACCATGCTGAGGGAATGACTTTATTTCATGATATGACTGAGGGACCTTCACTACTGGCAGTTTATGATGCTCCGGCAAAGGATAGGTTGGTAGGAGATGGTGGTGTACTGGCAGATGTCTTTAAGCTGAAGTGAACAACACAACTGAACCTGTCACAGTCTCGTTCTCATTGTGATCTGGTTTTAAAGATTCGTGGAAATTGCTTGTACAGGACAGGTGGGAATACACTGTTCGCAGACAATGCAGCGCGATCGCGTAAACGTCAGCTTATAACTTTGGGGATCGAGGTTAAGAGCTTCTGTTGGGCAAACTCCTATACACAAGCCACAGTGGACGCACAAGTCTTCATCAATGACGATTTCTCCTAAAGCTTGGGAAACAGTGATGTTTTGCGATCGCATCCACTCAATTGCTGCATCCAATTCATCAATATCTCCCGATAGTTCCACTACGAGTTTACCGATTTGATTTGGTGCAACCTGAGCGCGGATAATATTTGCAGCAACGTTGAAATCTCTTGCCAATCGGTAAGTGACAGGCATTTGGACAACACGTTTAGGGAAAGAAAGGGTGACTCGTTTTTTCACAGTCTTATTGAGTAGATTCCCCAAGCATCCGGGGACACACTCATATTTTAGATCTTCATATTTTAGATCTGTGGCTTTATGAACCGCCAAGAATGCTAAGACAGATGGAGAGGAGGTTAAACTGAAGAAGGTAATACTTAATAAGTTTTAATAAATTGTTATGAGTACCGATTCACCTGTTCATTCTCCAGAAACATCAGAATCCAAGGTTGGGGCGCGCTTGAGAAATTTCTTTATCGCAATCGTGGCGATCGCCCTTAGCGTAGCCTTAGTCTTGGGACTCAGAACTGAGACAACCTCTGCTACTTTGTCTCAGTTAGATAAGCAGTCCACACCTTTTGAAGTTGCTTTAACCAATGGTAAGCCATCGTTTGTGGAGTTTTATGCTGATTGGTGTACTGTCTGCCAAAAAATGGCACCAGATGTCGCGCAACTAGAACAGCAGTATGCTGACAAAGTAAATTTTGTCATGTTGAATGTGGATAATACCAAGTGGCTACCAGAGATGTTGAAATATCGAGTAGATGGTATTCCTCATTTCGTGTATATAAACCAGAAAGGGGAAGCTGTTGCGCAGGCTATTGGTGATCAACCCCGCACTATTTTGTCAAGTAACTTAGAAGCCTTGGTTGATGATTCGCCTTTGCCTTATGCTCAAGCAAGCGGGAGAGTTTCGCAATTTAATGCACCAGTTGCACCAACAAACACTCAGGACGATCCCCGCAGTCATGGCGCTCAAGTGGTCAATTGATTTATGAAACCCCATTCACAAAGATCTCTTCATCTTCCACGTAGTACCGTCAAACAACAAGACATATGACCAACTTGCTAAACGCAGGTTGGAATGAGTGACTAATAACACTGATGTGCCTGTTGCAATGATTTTTTCGACAATTCCTATCACTTTGCGAGCTGTTTGAGGATCCAAATTGGCAGTGATTTCATCTAATAAGAGAAGTTGAGGAGAATGCACAAGCGCACGTGCAAGTGCAGCCCTTTGTCGTTGACCTCCTGATAGTTGATTGGGGTAATCATTTGCTTTATTCTCAATACCAAGTAAGGCTAACTGCTCCTTTGCAGCTTCATCTGCAAGTTTTTTGTTTTTCCCATTACGGAGCCAGAGGGGAAGTGATACATTTTGAAGAACTGTCATATGAGACCAAAGATATAACTGCTGAAATACCATGCCAATTTCTAAATGGTTTTTACCAGAAGCACGTTTTAGAAAACCTGGCTTGGAAACAGTCTCTCCATTAAAAATGATTCGTCCTTGGTCAATTTCTTCTAGCAAAGCAATACATCGTAGCAGAGTTGTTTTCCCGCACCCGCTTGGTCCTTGAATCACCATACTTTCACCTTTTTTGAGAGAGAAAGAGACAGTATTTAGAACCGTGGTGTGATTAATTTTTTTTCCTATACGATTTACACAGAGAAATAAATTTTCCATTGCACTACTATGGGTTAGCAATATGTAAAAAAAAAGACTTTTAACTTCTTTGTGAGAACGTTACTTTTTTCTCATCTTACTAAATAGCCCAGAGCAAGTTCAAAAGTTAAAAACTCATATTTTCTCTATTCCACCTAGCTGTTTAACGCGTTGTATTCGCCTAAGAAGAATATTGAGAGGAATTATGGTAATGATGAATATCACTGCTACAGCAGAATAAATTTCTAGTGGTCGGTAGGTCTGGGCAATAATAGAATTTGCAGTGTGCAGGATTTCTGGAACAGCAATGACTGATGCCAATGTAGAAAACTTATAAGTTGTTATATATTGACCCATAAGAGGCGGCCAAGATTTACGGAAAACTTGAGGGATAAGGATATAACGAATTGCTTGAATGCGTGACATTCCTGTACAATACGCTACTTCAATTTCGCCAGAGGGTACTGAATTTATTCCTCCTCGAATGATCTCAGCAACAAACGCCGAAAGACTTAAACCAAGACCCAAGATAGCACAACTTTGTCCCTCAATAATGAAACCAGGAATTATCAGCGGTAAACTGTAATACAGCCACACAAGAAGTACAAGAGTTGGTAGCGCCAGAAAAAGCTCAATGAAAAGTCTAGCTAACCATGAAATGAAACTAAAGGAAATAAGCGATAAAACTCCTAATATGAGACCTATAGCAGTTCCTAAAGTAATGCTTCCAATACTAATCCAGACTGTTGTTAAGAAGGCAAAGTAGAGTGGTAAAAGATGGTTCCAAACGACAGAAAAATTCCAATCCATTTACACAATTAATTATTACTAAATTCCCAAGTTTTCTTCAGATGAAGCCAGTTAGCTCCAGCTTTTCGTTCCCACTCACGAAGATATCCTTGATAGTCCAAAGCCTCCAAACTGCTATTTAAGAAGTTAAGAAGTTCCTCATCTCCTCGACGTACAGCCCATGAAACAGGAGTCAAATTGTATGGAGACTCAGCAAACAAGTCTTTCACTTGCTTTGAGTTAGCTTTGACAAACTGTGATGTTGCGTAAGCATCACCAAGAGCAACATCTGCTCGACCACTGACAACTGTCTGAAATGCAAGTGATTGATCACCACCAGGATATCGCGTTATTTTCACTTTCTTAAAATTTGCTCTGGCATATTCATCTCCAGCCTCACCCTGAGTGACTGCAACCACAACTCCAGGCTGATCAATGCTCTTAATGCTTGTGAAACGATTGTCGTTAACACGAGCGATCGCACTATTGCCTGCAAAAAAAAGAGGTCTAGTAAAATAGACAGATAACGCTCTTGGTACAGTGACAAAGGTAGGTACTATTGAAACATCAAATCGACGAGAGTTGAGACCTGCTGCAAAGCCTGCCCAATCTGTCTCAATAAACTCAAGCTTCCAATTATTCAGTCGAGCAATCTCTTTGATTGTTTCAACATGATGACCTCCTAACTCACCAGTAGAAGTATTTTTTGTAATTGTTGGTGGAAAGACAAGATACCCAACTTTTAACTTGCTATTGCTGGATATTTGCGCTAACGTCAACTTATTATCTGTCCGTAGAGAATGACTAGTACATGAGGCAAGACAGAGCAAAATAATAGTGATGAGTGCAACACCTAATACAAGTAATTTACGCCCACTCTTCCTGTAACTCATTCTCACTTGCTCCAGAAAAACAATGAGATAAACTTTTATTTTCTCTTTCTTCCAAAGCATCACAACATTGCTCATCCAAAGTGTTTAGCAATCCAGCCCACATCATTCTCTGTGTTCTAAAGACAAAATTAATTCCGTTAGAAATGATTTCCTCACCTTTTTCTTGTTTACTTAACCAGGAAATTGTATCTTCAAATAAATTGAAATGCTCTGCTACAGCATGAACTGTAAAGAAGCGAAGACCGCGTTTAGCAACACCAGCTTTTTCAATAACACGTAGCAAGAGTGCATAATCAGGTTTATCAAAGATTTCATAAATTGCAATTGCTGAAAGAGCTTCTGGAAGAGATGCATCTCTACAAAACTTTTCCCACGAAGCATTGAATTGATATGCAAATATAGGTTCTCGTAAAGATTTTTCTGAGTGAATTCCTACGCAAGATAAAAAATCTCTATATAGTTGGTTATGACTGGGTCCTTTTATACCCCCTAACTCTTCCATCAAATTCTTTGCAAGTCCTGCCCACAAAAACTCCTCATTGGCACCACACCTCTCACCCAATATGAAATTTAGGCGAGTAAAGTTATATCGCACGAAATAGAAAGCTTCAGCAAATCGTTTCAAACCATCTTTTTGTGACATTGTATTGTCCAGATAGTGCTCCAAATCCAACTCGCTTAAGATGCTTTCTTCCTTGGCAATTATCGATTCCACTAAATCAGAGAATGTCCTTGTTTTGATAACTTGACTACTCATTACGGTTCTCCTGGTTTTGATGATTCAGTAAGACTGATAGATCTACTCAAAGGTCT
>JAAUSC010000258.1 GCA_012031965.1 Scytonema sp. RU_4_4 | reverse complement strand
CGAAAGACTACGTCCACGAGTATCAAAGACTCGTCCACGAGGTATCGAAAGAGCTCGTCCACGAGTATCAAAAGACTCGTCCACGAGTATCAAAGACTCGCTCACGGAGTATCAAAGTACTAGATTTATAGCAGTTTTCAATTGGATGCAATACATCAAAGAGTTAAGGAACCGCAGATGGACGAGCCAGCGCCTTGCGGGGGTTCCCCCCGTTGTGGCGACTGGCGTGCAGATGGACGCGGATGAATGTGTACTTCATCTGGATGAGAACCGCTATATTCCCGAAAAAGTCGTAGATGTTAAGGTATCTGTAATAAGAAATATCTACAATTCAATGATTTATGGAACCAGTCACTCTGACGGCTGTGGCTACGGCGATCGCACCCTTCTTCTAACAAAAGCACTGGAGAAAACTGGCGAAAATCTCGGAGATGCTGCTTGGCAACAAAGTCGCAAGTTAATAGAACAGCTTCGTGATAAGAATAAATTACCATTACTTACCAATGCTACGCAGGGAAACGAACAGCAACGATTAGATTATGGACAAGCTGTGCTGGAACTCAAAGCAGCAGCAGACGCAGATCCGGAAATTGCTCAACACGTTGTGGAAGTAGAAGCAGCAGCGCAAGCTGATCCAAAACTGGCTCCACAAGTCGAAGAAGTCGCAAATACACTTAGCTCTCAACAGCCAACAATGCCAAACTTGCAAAAGTTTGCAGAAAAAATTGGGCAAGTTGTGATAGGTGGTACAGGTTCAATTCAAAACCAGTCATTTTAATTGGGGTTTAACTAACTATGGCTGAAGACGCGGCTAAGTTTGCCGAGAAAATAGGGGTTGTTGCTCATAACAGCACAGTAAACATACATAATCAGAACATTGGTATTTCTGATAATTCTGGTGCGACTCCGATCAATTGGCGTGAAGTCTGCCAAAACAAATTCCAACAGCAACTTGATATTAATCGTCAACGACGGCGAGCAACAGAAAAGGCATTTGAACTCGATATTTATGTACCTTTAGGACTTGTTGAGCGCAAACAACAGCCTCGCCGCAGTGAGGATATCTCACCTGAAAAGGGAATGCTTGCGTATCAACTCACTGAGGAAGTTATCAAGACGACTTATGAGCACGAGAAATTTCTCACAGAGGTGATTGGGGATGGTTCCAACACCAAAGGCAACTCCACAGCTATCGATGCTCTATTTGAGGCTCTAGTTGAGTTATTTCAGAACTCTTCTCAGTCTTTTGATAATATCCGTTGGGTGGCACGCAGTTTACAGATAATTGCCAAAGGCAACCCCAAAGCCATCAAGGATCTAGAATTGTTAATCGATCAGTTTGAGTCTGATGATATCAAATTTGATGCGGCATCAATTTTAGGGGAAATTGACGTAGGCAACTCCAAAGCCATCCATACTCTAGTTAGGTTAATCCGAGAGTATCCGAATAATTATACTCCTCAGAATGCGGCAAATGTTTTATGTGAAATTGCCAAAGGTAACTCGATAGCCATCTCTGCTCTAGTTGAGTTAGTTATGTTAATCGAGGAGTTTCGGAATGAATATACTCCTTGGAATATAGTAAAGATTTTATGTGAAATTCCCAACGATGACTTGATAACCATCTCTGCTCTAGTTATATTAATCCAATGGTTTCTGTCTGAAGAAATCTTTAGGCTAGTGATGATGATTTTAGGGGAAATTGCCACCAAAGGTAACTCCGAAGTCATTAATGCTCTAGTTCAATTCCTCCATGACTCCCAGCCTGAAAATATCCGTTGGCAAGCGGTATCGGCTTTAGGGAAAATTGACCCAGACAACCCTAAAGTCAGCGATACTACAGTTGAATTAATCCAGAACTTGCAGTCCAAAGATACCCGTGAGCAAGTGAAATATAATTTATGGACAATTGACTTAAACCACCCTAAAATCATCGATGCTGTAATTAAGTTAGTTCAAAATCCTCGGTGTACATCTATTCATGGGCAAGTGGCATTGGCTTCAACAAAAATTGACTCAGGCAACCCGAAAGCCATCAAACTTCTAGAATGCTTAATCCAGAATTCTCAGCAAACACATGTCATTGCGGTGGCAGGACGGGTTATAGAGAGAATCGATCCAGGCAACCTGAAAGTCATCGAAACTTTAGGATCGTTAGCCCAGAACTCTCATCAGCCTGAAGATGTCCGTTTGCAAGCAGCAGAGAGTTTAGAGGGAATTAATCCAGGCAACCCGAGAGTCATCGAAACTTTAAGATCATTAGCCCAGAACTCTCAGGATGAAGAAATCCTTTTGTCTGCAGCAAGGCGTTTAATGGCAATTGGCGCAGGCGACTCCACAACCATCGATACTCTAAAATCGCTAGTCCTGAACTCTCAAGATATAGCAACCTATCAGCAAGCAGCAGGAGCGTTGAAGATTTTGAGAGAGGATTGGAGGGAGGAAGTTATTCCTGACTTCAAGGATTACTTATCAGTTAAAGCTAACAAAAATGACTATAAGCGATACTATTGCTGCTATGAAATCATTTGGCACTGGGCCCAAAATATGCCCTACGCCTCCTTTTATCAGGCTTGGCATCATCGAAGGAATAAATAGATTTCGCAGCAGAAAATGGCTCATCAGACAAACTACCAAGTAGTCAATGGCGAATCGCATTGATTTTCTTCAAACTCGATATCATTGAGTGCGAGCTAAACAGGTACTCTCCGTAAGCAAATTCGTTAACTTTAATCAACCAGCGCTCAACATTTACAATTCTACTTCATCCATTCAACCTAATTTGCTAGAACATATTGTAGGGTGACGCAGAAAGAAAATTATGAAAAAATAAAGAGGATCAGGAGTAAAAAATGACTAGCCAGACAACCTACACCGAAGCTTGCAACAACTTTGACAAAATTTATGACGAGGCAATCACAAGTCGTGAACCTGTAGTTGTGACTCGTGATGGTTCTGAAAGCGTATCCGTCATTCCGACTGCAGAACTCAATAGCATTATAGAAACAGCTTATTTGTTTCAGTCACCAGAGAATGCAGCACGTCTTTTAGATGCTTTGGAACGTGTTAAAGCAAGAACTAATCAACCTAAAACTATAGAGGATCTGCGTCAGGAGTTTGGGCTTGACGAAGAATAAAAAGTCAATGTCAGAGAATTTAGAACCGGAAGAACTCCCGCAGTCTGAAACTTCTCAAAAGGATATTTTAGAACGTGACCTTGTTTTTGACCGAAGATTTCTGGAAGACCTCACCTATTGGGTAGAGACAAATAAAAAAACTGCACTCCGGGTTTTATCTCTAGTTGAGGAGATAAGACGCAATCCATTTGAAGGAACAGGCAAACCGGAAAGATTGAGATATCAGGATGCAAATGCATGGTCTCGTCATCTGACTCAAGCAGATCGTATTGTTTACGTAGTCAGTGATGACCGAATTGAGTTTATTCAAGCTCGATATCATTATAGCGATCGCTAAATAGTTCTC
The DNA here is from genome assembly GCA_012031965.1 of Scytonema sp. RU_4_4. Classification (GTDB taxonomy): domain Bacteria; phylum Cyanobacteriota; class Cyanobacteriia; order Cyanobacteriales; family Nostocaceae; genus Brasilonema. The sequence goes on along the minus strand of JAAUSC010000258.1, from coordinate 5,016 downwards.
TCTTTGACACTCCTTGACCTAAAGGTACACCGAAGTCTGAAGCTAAAATTAAGAAGTCGAAAAGATAGACAATCGAAATAGCGAGTTGCTAATGACTTATCCGGAACTGCGTCAAAAAATCGAACAACAACTAGCCCAATTGCCACCTGAACAACTCTCTTTAGTCAGCGACTTCTTGGATTCCCTCCAAAGCAAAAGTACCATGAGTCAACACCCGCTTCGTCGGCTGGCTCCAATTAAACGAGGAACCAAGGCGGATGATTTGCTGAAATTTGCTGGAACCTGGCAAGGCAATGATTTGGAAGACTGTCTTCGCTTGGTAAAAGAAACCCGTTCTAAAGCCCAGTTTTGATTTCTGTCTCCATGTATCTATAATTTTATCTGAACACAACTTTTGATAAGTTTGGAGTAAAACTTTTGAAGATGAAAACGTTGGAGGAAATTAAGCAAATTCTCAGACAGAGTAAACCGCTGTTGCAGGAGCACTATCAGATCACGCAGCTAGGCATCTTTGGTTCTTACGCTCGTGGTGAACAGACACAGGAGAGTGATGTTGATGTACTCATTGACTATGATCGAGCGCCTACCTTATTTAAGCTGGTAGAGCTACGCGACTATCTCAGTAGTGCGATCGGTATGAAGGTTGATATAGTGACGCAAAACGGTTTAAAGCCAAGAATCCGGGAGCGAGTGTTATCCGAAGTCGTTTATGTATGAGTAAACGACAACTTTGGTGAATTTCTCCAAGATATATTGGATGCTATTGCGGACATTGAAGCGTTTACGGACGGGATTGATTTTGAGACATTTCGAGTCAACCGCGAGAAAATTTTAGCTGTTTCTGATTGATGATCAAGTCCCTGATAACTTTGAACTACCGCCAGATTTGACGATTGAGATTCTCTCGCCAGAACAAAAACCCAACAAAGTGATTGGTAACATTCTTTATTGCTTAAAACATGGTAGTCGCCTCGGATGGTTTATTGATCCTGATGACCTCAGTATCTTAGTATTTCTCCGTGAGCAACAGCCTTTACTACTTATGGGAGACGATTTATTGCCTGTGTTACCAGAAATTGAACTGACATTAACCGTCAATCAAGTTTTTGGATGGCTGAAGATGGCTGGCTAGCGCCATCTTTTTCACACCAAACCAGAACGCAATGCAACAACTGCAGCTTGCACGCGATCGTCAACAGATAATTTATTCATAATCCCACGCACATGAGTTTTGACAGTGTTGGGACTTAGATAAAGCTTTTGTGCAATTTCTGGGTTACTTAAGCCTTCTACCATTAGTTTCAACACTTCTAACTCTCGCCCAGATAAATTTGCGGCGTTTCCACTGGAAGAAGGAGGTTTGAGATTATCAATGACTCGTCTAGCAATTTGAGGATCGAGGTAAGTTGCACCTTCAACAGCAGCGGCGATCGCACTCAACAGTCGCTCGACACTTGCCCCTTTGATACAATATGCATCCGCACCGCTAGATAATGCAGCAATAATTTCTGTATCTGTTTGATGCGATGTCAGCATCACGACGTGAGTTTCTGGTAATGCTGCTTTAATTTGTTGTGTTGCAGCAATTCCATCTAACCTGGGTAAACCAATATCCATCACCACCAAATCTGGTTTCAGTTTCAGTGCTGCTTGCACACCCAAATAGCCATCTTCCGCTTGTCCGACAATCTCCAACTGGGGATGAGCCATTAATGACTGTTCTAATCCCAGTTGCATCATTGGATCATCTTCTACAATTAGAATTCGCAGTGCAGAAACATCGGCGCTTAGATTTAAGCCAGAGGCATTATTGTACATTTTTTATCCTTCCACGCGATACCCAAACTCTGCCAAACGTATGCGAGACTGACGCCATTTTGGTTGCACTTTGACGAACAGTTCAAGATAAACTTTTCCAGCGATTAACTTTTGGATTTGTTCGCGGGCTGCACTGCCAATAGCTTTTAACATTGTCCCACCTTTACCGATGAGAATTCCTTTTTGGGAATCGCGCTCAACGTGTACGGTAGCTAGTACGCGGGTAATCACCGCTGTTTCTTCCACGTGATCAATAGAAATGGCTACTGAATGGGGAACTTCCTCACGAGTTAACAGCAAAATCTGTTCTCGAATCAATTCACCCATAATAAAGCGTTCTGGTTGGTCTGTTACTAGGTCAGGTGGATAATATAATGGTCCTGGTTCTAACTGTTGAATTAATAACTCTTGCAGTTCAGGTAATCCGACACTTGTTTTGGCAGAAAATTTCTTTGTTTGCCACTGATGCAATTTTGCCAATTGAGTGTAACTATCGTCTATGGTCTGGAAATCTGAAGGTTGTCCGTCGATTTTGTTTAAGCCTAAAATCACTGGTATTGTGCTGCCATTGAGTAAATCAGCAATATAGCGATCGCCTGTTCCACAAGCAATCGATCCATCCACCACAAATAACACCACATCTACCGATTCAATGGCTATTTTGGCATTTTGCACCAGCACTTCCCCCAATTGATGATGGGGTTTATGAATTCCTGGAGTATCTACAAAAATGAGTTGCGCTTCTGGAGTGGTAAGAATGCCTCGTAATCGATTGCGTGTGGTTTGTGCTACTGGTGATGTAATGGCAATTTTTTGTCCTACCAATTGATTCATTAACGTAGATTTACCGACATTCGGGCGACCAATAATGCCGATAAAACCTGATTTATATTCAGGAGGAGCCTGCGGAATTACCACTTCTCCTGAAAGAGAGAAGATGTCATTTTTACTACTATTTACCTGTGGCTCTACCGTCATATTTTGTATTCAGAATTACGTAACTTTCTGTAAAAACACAAAACAAACATCAAACGACCCTGGAGTTTTTAGTCATTTACTGTGTCTTAAGTTTAATTTACTATTAATTATCTATCTCTGCCCACTATACATGAGAGAAACATGAGAGAAAACAAACATATTCAATTTATCTCCATAGGAGGATAATACTTTGGTTTAGGCAAAGCCTTTTGATGTGATTCACTTCCAATCAGAAGTCGGAACAGGCTATCCAATAATTCCTAACACAAACTCGCCTTCATTGACTGCCTGATTGCTGGAGATATCATAAACTAATCCATCTTGTTCTGCACTCACATCAATCACAGTCGGTAACTTACCTTCTTTATTAAAATTCAAAATTTGATAGATTCGTTCTCCAGCTTTTACTAAGCTCCCTAATTCTACTCTTGATTGAATCATTCCACCTGTCGGTGCATAATATCTTTTGATTTTAGTTTTTAATTTCAAACTCATTTTATCAAATGTGTTTTTCTCCAGAGTCAACCCAGAAATTTGCAAAACTCCTTTCTGTGCTAGATAGTTTTTCACACCTCTAAGACCTTTTTCTACGGAAGCTGGATTCATTTGCATCCCTGCACCAAGTTCGAGTGTCCAAGCCTCCACATCAAACCTAACTTCTCTACCAAGTTGTTTGAAACACTCTTCCAAAGCTAGCCAAGGTTTGATAAAAGCTTCATCAAAAGCATCACCGTCATATTTATCAAGTTGAATGCCAAATTCGAGTAAGAAATATTTTGCACTTTCTTCTCGGTGGCGGAACAAATAAAGATAGTTTAATCCTTGACTCGTGTGACTGTGTAAGTCAATCAAATAATCTGCATCTAAACTCAGAGATTGCAGTTTGTAGCTAAATTTTTCAGTATAAGGAACTCCACTGGGAGAGTTTATTTTTTCTAAGATTTTAGCAAATTGCTGTCCAATCGCAGTCAGGTAGTTCTTTCTTATAACCTCTGGTTCAAAATTGATTTGAGATTTGGCAAATGTCAATAAATCATCAGCGTGTTTTTCGTAGTCCCAAAATATACGGTTCCAATCTTTAGCTTCGTATACACAGTATCTTCCAGAGGAAAAAAAGTGCGACCGCTGATTGGTTGACATTGGGTTACAAACAGGAACTAACCAAATCTCACCAGATAGATCTGTATTATTTACCGTCTGGAGGAACTCAATCAGTTGGTGAATAACAGCATTACCTGCTATTTCAGCACCATGTAAATTGGATTGAATATAAACTTTTTTACCAGGATGAACGCCTATAAATTTGTAAACTTGCAGGGATAAGACATCACCTGAAGCCATGTGACGCAAAGGAATGGTAGAAATAACAGGAAGCATAAGTCATTCAAAAAAATTCAAAATTCCTCGTTCTCTGAGCGCAGATGCATAACTGTGGGCTGCTGGCTCAAAATAATTATATTGAGGCAGAGCCTCCTTTTAGGCATTCCCATGCAGAGCATCGGAACGAGAGATAAATCATCTCTAAAACTGATAACTGGTAACTGGTAACTGGTAACTGTTAAGTTCCTGGTAAATTACGTAACCGCTCATCCAAATGAGTACGGTCAGCTAACGCTTTGAGTAAAGGACCATGTGAGCCAAATTCTACAATACTTACCGAACCTACAGGGCATCCCAAACGATAGCGAAAGCGCCCGACATCAATTCCCAATAAACTGCATATCATAATTCTAATGGTTGCTTTGTGGGAAACAATTAAAACATTGCCACTGCTGTAATGATGCTTAATTTCTTCAATAACCTGAGTCGCACGAGATGCGATGGCGATCGCCATTTCTCCACCTGTAGGCGCATACCAAGCCGGATCTGCTAACCAACGAATATAATCATCATGAAATTCTTGGTTGACTGTCTCTGGTATTTTTCCTTCCCATTTGCCATAGTTGATTTCCTTTAAGCCATCTCGCAGTTCGCTTTGCATCCCGATTGCATTACACAAAGGTTTTGCTGTCGCTATGGTTCGTGTCATTGGACTACAAAAAATTGCCGTCCAGGGTATAGAACTGTATGCAGTACCAAAAGCTTTTGCCATCTCCAAGCCATCTGTGGTCAGTTCTGGGTCTATTGAACCACAGAAAAATTATGACGGCTGCATTCTGTCTGTCCGTGACGGAGGAAATAAAGAGTTAGACTCATTGATTTCAATACCAATTGGGATTT
>JAAUSC010000063.1 GCA_012031965.1 Scytonema sp. RU_4_4 | reverse complement strand
CCCTTGTCCCCTTGTCCCCTAGTCCCCTAGTCCCCTTGTCCCCTTGTCCTCCTGGGGGGTACTTCAACCTAGAGGCGACAAGAAAATTGCTGAGTAAAAAGCCGACTGAGGTAAAAAAGACAAGTGCCCACACACCTAGTTGCGTCAACAAGCGCAACAAAAATTCTCGTAAATATCCAACTTCACCAAACCAGAAGATTTCTGCTCCCAGGTGGCAAGTTAAATCCAAAAACAGCCACATCCCTAACAGCAGGAAAATGAGTCTATAACTTCGTTTCAATAAGCCACTAGTCATCAGTCTATGGCGATCGCATGCCCGATCCTTACTAGACAATCTTAACCATCAGCGCCAGGTCATAGATACAGTAGGTGGATTTGAGGATTATGATCTATTTGCACTTGTGCGAACGCTTCCGCCACAACACTGTACTCAACGCACCCACTGCAAATAAACCCAACCCTGAATCAGCTTCAGGGACAGACTTTGCTTTAGCCGAGAGGCTTCTTTTGGATTTAGCTAAATTTGAAGTTAGCAAAACTCGGATTGAAACATACATTAGCGTTCGGTGGTAAGCCAGGAATGGCAACAGTTTGCCCCTGGTTCACCTCTGGTTTCCCATTCGTATTCACCTCTATGTGCAAAGGTGTTTTCTCACAAAACGACGGTTCACTGAGGTTTATAGCTGCAACCAAATCCCAAGCAGGGTTAGGGATCAACGGATCATTTCCAGAAATAACTGTCAGAGCAAAGTTTAACAATTCTGATGCGATGACACTCTCAGGAGTGCCAGTTGCTTTCCATGCTTCCAAATCTGCTCTGGTGAACCCAATTTTGTTAGTTGCATCCAGTGGTGTTAAGAATATTGGCAATCCTGCTGAAAATACCTCCTGTGCTGCTACTGGATCTACCCAGATGTTAAATTCAGAAACTTGGTTTTGTTTCAATACAGGATCAAGGTGTTCCCTAAGATTACCAGGAACAAAGACAGCACCGCCCATGATTTCTATGGCAGCAATATTCTTAGCGATGGTCGGATCACGACGGAGTGCTTCTGCTATATTCGTCAAAGGACCAGTAGCCAAAATACTCACCGGGTCTTGTGACTGTTTCACAGTGTCGATTATTAGGCTCGCTGCATCTCTATTATCGACAGTTTGCAAAGCTTTTTCAGGCAATGTGACAAAAGGTGCCCAAAAGGTATCCGTACTTTCCCGAAACGCATCTGGAAAAGCGTTATTCCCAGCCAAGGGTACATCACTGCCAATACCAACAGATATCCCAGTCTTTTCCAGTCGAGTTAGCATCCGCGTTACGTTATTGCCAAATATTTGTGGGTGAGCGAGTCCCTGAGCAATGGTTATAGCCTTGACGTTGAACTTGGGATTTTCCAACATGAACGCTAGGGCAGTCATGCCATCCTGGCTTCCATCATCATCTACAATTAAGGGAGTCGCTTTGAAGGTAACGCCAAAGGCAGGTTTAATATTGAAGATATTGAAGCCGACTGATAATGTTACTAAAAAAGCCAAACAAAACAAAATTCTCGGCAACAAACGTGATGACATAAAAAGTTCATACTTTGGGTAGACGTTTGTTCTTTACAATACTATGTTATAAATACATCCCCATAAATAAATTTAGAAAATTTAGAGGCTTGTACCCTTTATTAATTCTGAGTTGGTGCGTTCTGCGTTCTGGAGCGCGTAGCGGGGCGCAGCCCGTACTTTCTTCGGTCATTTCACTTCTACAATAACCTTGCTAACGGCAGTGTAAACCCAGGCACAACGTCTTCACCACTCAAACTTGCTGTAGCAGGATACTGGGTTATTGAGCCATCCAGGCGATAAACTAAAGCTTGCTGATTTTGACGCTCAATTAACCATCCCAACTTGACACCATTAGCGATATATTCCTCCATCTTTGTCTTGAGTTTTTCTAGACTATCGTTTTTAGAACGAATTTCAATGACAAAGTCGGGTGCTAAATTGATAAACTTGTCCTCTTGTTCATCCCAATCTTCGCTTAGACGTTCTTTAGCCACAAAAGCTGCATCAGGAGAACGTACAGCAGTATTGGGTAATTTAAAACCCGTACTTGAACTGAAAACTTCACCTAAATCCTGACTTTCTACCCAATTAAGCAGATAGGCTCCTGCTTTTATTTCTCTATTTCCAGAAATCCCCCCAGTCGGTGGCATAGTTTCTAGTGTTCCATCAATATTACGTTCAAACCTAAGCTCTGGGTTTTGCGAACTCATGAGCATAAGTTCTTCATCGCTGACAGTGTACAGAGACTGCACCTTGACTTTTTTGCTGTTCATGACGATGCCATAAAGCTTGATATACAGTTCAATTCTAGGGCATTCGGCAATGGTGCTTTGGGGTTAGAAACTGTTGTGAGGTTTACGAATCAAGAGGTGATGAATGATTTTAAGGGAGTGTGTTGCAAGATTCAGGAGTTGATCCCCCTTAGCTTGAAAAAGGGGGGGGAACCACAGCTTTGAAGTCCCCCTTAAAAGGAGGATTCACGGGGATCTTCCAGAATGGAGTTCTCTTGACTAGTCATTTAGCTAAACTGTTTGCCTGCATCTAAGTTAAACAACATTTGTAAAGTTTGCATACACTGGCGTCTTGCTTCGACATCTTGCTGAGCTCGCAGCTGCACCATTGGATCGTGTAAAATTTTGTTAACAATTCCTTTTGTCAAGGCTTCGATGACTTCTTGATGTTTTTCGCCGAATTCTGAACCCAATCTCGATAAAGCTTTTTCTAGTTCTTGTTCGCGGATAGTTTCAATTTTATTCCGCAAACAGCTAATGGTCGTGACAGTTTCGAGCGATCGCCACCAAACATCGAAAGCTTCTGTCTCTTCTTCTAAGAGTCCTTCTGCTTCCTGCGCCATTTTGCGGCGACTCTCTTGGTTTTGTGCGACTACCGCCTTTAAATCATCCACATTAAACGCCTGTACATTTTCCAATGTATTAACATCAGCATGAACGTTACGTGGTACGGAAATATCAACCAATGTCAAAAGTCGGTTGGGTTCTAAAACCATCTCTAATTTAGCGCGGTCAAGAATTGGCTCTGTCGCAGATGTACTTGTAAACACTAAGTCACTTTCGGTAATTACTGTTATCATTTCCGAAAGCAAGCAAGTTTTGAGAGGTTGTCCTGGGAATTGCTTTGCCAACTCCTCTGCTCGTCCAAGAGAGCGATTTAAGATACAAATTTGTTCAGCGCCTTTGGATAGTAGGTGTTGTACTAGCAACCGTGACATTTTGCCAGCACCCAATATTGCCACCCGACAAGCCGTTAAATTTTCCAATTTCATCTGCGCCAACTCCACAGCAGCTGAACTGATGGAGACTGCGCCAGTGCCAATACTGGTTTCGGTGCGAACCCGTTTGCCAGCTGTAATAGCTTGTTTCAATAAGCGATTCAAAACAGTTTTTATACCGTTGTACTGCTGTCCCAGCTTGTGAGTGTTTTTCACTTGAGCCAGAATTTGACCTTCTCCCAAAACCAGACTATCCAAACCAGCAGCAACACGCATCAAGTGCATAACAGCATCTTGATGGAGTAAAACAAACAGATGTTGCCGCAAAGATATGACTGGCAGTTTACTATGTTCTGAGAGAAACTGAGTCACTTCCCGAATACCTTGTTCGGTTTCTTGAGCAACGATGTAAATTTCCAGACGGTTACAAGTGCTTAGTATTGCGACTTCTTCAAGATGAGGATAACTGAGCAAGTGCGCGATCGCACCTTCAGTTTGTGGTTCTGGAATACTCAGTTTTTCCCGAACTTCTACTGGGGCTGTTTTATGGCTTAACCCCACCACTGCTATATTCATTTGCTAAATCTTAGTTACTAATTGGGAATAGGGAATAGGGTAAAGGGAAAAGGGAAATGACTATCCTTTCACCCTTCCCCTTTTCCCATTTTTCAAAATTTAGTGCAATTGCAACACCTTGGGTTGGTGATCAAGCATGTGGATAGTGTCCACAAATCGGGCAGTACGGGATTGGTTAGAAATTACCAAGCTTTGAGTTCTTGCGCCTCCTTGGAAGAAACGGACGCCTTGCATGAGGTTACCAGTCGTAATCCCACAAGCGGCGAATAAGACAGTTTCACCAGATGCGAGTTCATGAGCATCGTAGACCTTATCGGGGTCATTGATATTCATAGACTTCAGCCGGTCGATGTTGGCTTCCTTGCTTTCGCCAATCAAACCGGTCTTGACGACGGCTGGATCGTAAATGAGTTGACCTTGGAAGTGTCCACCCAAAGCACGCATTGCGGCGGCGGAAATAACGCCTTCTGGAGCAGCACCAATTCCCATCAGGGCATGAATGTTGGTTCCAGAAAAACCACAAGATATGGCTGCGCCTACGTCACCATCAGAAATCAGCTGGACTCTCGCTCCTGCTTCCCGAATTTCTTTGATTAAGTCGTTGTGGCGCTCACGCTTCATCACCACGACAACAAGCTCTTCGATGGCTCTTTCTAGACACTCAGAGAGAATCTTCAGGTTTTCAGTGGCAGATTTGTTGATGTCTACCTTACCCTTAGCAGCTGGGGGAGCTGCTAGCTTCTTCATGTAGAAGTCAGGAGCGGCAAACAAACCACCTTTTTGGGAAATTGCCAAAACAGCCATTGAGCCTGGTTGACCATAGGCTACAAGGTTAGTACCTTCACAAGGGTCAACAGCGATATCAATTTCAATCAGTTCATCAGGGTTGCAAAAATTTTTGGCATCTGGATTGCTGCAAATACCAACTTCTTCCCCGATATAGAGCATGGGCGCGTCATCGCGTTCGCCTTCCCCAATCACGATGCGACCACGCATATAAATTTTATTCATTCGTTCCCGCATGGCTTCTACAGCCACTTGGTCAGCCGTATTTTTTTCACCTTTTCCCATCCAGCGTGCGGATGCGATCGCCGCTTGCTCAACAACTTCAATAATTTCTAACCCAAGTGTATTTTCCACAAACTCTGCCCTCTCGGTTGCTTGATTTTGCGTCGTTTCAGAAACCTGTTTCAGTTTTCAAGTCTACCAAAGGGCGGATACCTGTGGGGATACCTGCAGAAAATAGTATCAACTATCGCCTATGTTAAGTTTTGCTGCTGGCGGATATAAAGTCACAGTTGTCGCACAAAAAACTCCTGGCTAAGGGATTATTGCTGTGGCGATCACGAACGCGAGTGCGTGCGCTTTGCGCTCAGCGGCCTTGAAAGCTGGAGCCTCGCGGAGCGCGCCCTATGCCCCAAGATACCTCCAGTATCTTGCTCCTCACTAGCAATTATTATCATTGGCTTTTCTCAACTGGAGAGAATTAAGCAACTGTTCAAAAAGTTCTAGGAACTTTCTCAGAACTTTACCAGAATTTATCTGACTTGAGCTGTATCTACATATCACCAACTAAATTTTATAACCTGGCAGTGAAAGTCTATGAAGTGAGCAGTACCTTGCTGCTTGTCATAGCTCCACCTTGCAGTCAAAGATATCTTTACACGATTTCTCTAAAAGGAAACATTAAAAACTATTTCTCAGGGTGAACCATCTTAAAGAACGGAGAGATATTTATATGTCGATTGAAATATCAGTAGCATTATTTTCTTATCTTTTAGGTGTCATTATCCAATGGATTGGATTTAGACAAAAATTCAGAGAATTAGACGAATACACTAATTTTCCTATAGTTTGGGCGGCAAAAATAGTCACAATGATTGGTTGTTTTCTGGAAGCTTTGACATGGCCTTATATTCTCATTTTAGAGAATGAACTTATCTTAGAAAAAGAGAACATGAACTAAAGGTGCGTCGTATTCATGAGGACAGTACTGCAGTCCTTGTCTCCCTCACTAACCTTCTCTAGTCTCTTTTGCGCCAGCTATGAATTAGGCTAAAAGATAGATGAATAATGTTACAAGCATTATGTTGAACTTTCTTAACACTCTACTAGGTCGCCATCCTGAGTGCATCAAAGCCAATGTGGAAATCTACACCTGGCAAACTTGCCCATATTGCATCCGCGCCAAGATGCTGTTGTGGTGGAAAGGTGTCAAGTTTACAGAATACAAAATTGATGGTGATGAAGCAGCCAGAGCAAAAATGGCAGAACGTGCCAATGGACGCCGCACTGTACCGCAAATTTTTATTAACAATCAACACATCGGCGGTTGTGATGACCTTTATCAGTTAGACACGCAAAGTCAGTTAGACCCTCTTCTGACTCAATCGGCTGTTTAGCTTCTCACCGATAAGAATATGCTCATTGAGTATTCAGAATATCTTATACATCGGCAATGGATGAGTCGCGCCTTAGACTTAGCACAAATAGCAGGTGATGCAGATGAAGTTCCTGTAGGCGCTATTGTTATTGATTCGTCCGGAACTTTGATTGCAGAAGGGGAAAACAGGAAAGAACGTGACAATGACCCTACAGCGCACGCAGAAATTATTGCTATTAGAGCAGCTACTCAAAAGTTACAGACTTGGCGTCTGAACCAATGCACCCTTTACGTCACTCTGGAACCGTGTCCAATGTGTGCAGGTGCTATTGTACAGGCGCGTATAGGACTTCTAGTCTATGGGGTGGACGACCCCAAAACTGGTGCAATTCGTACCGTTGCTAATATCCCCGATAGCGCTGCTTCCAATCACCGCTTGCATGTCATTGGAGGTATTTTAGAATCCTCCTGTCGTCAGCAATTGCAAGCTTGGTTTGCGAAACGGCGACAGATCTCAAACTAACGGACAGAGGTAAAACTGTCCAGCTGGTGCTACACAAGTCACGGAAGAAAATCTACGGTGTAATTAACAGAGTCTTGAATGTATTTAACCTAACAGCCAGTAGCCACCGTCATGATTGAGTTAAACTCTCCCTCCGATACTTCCTGTGATCATCCTGCTACTACGCCAGAAAGTGCCAAGGTGGCTCACATTACGACCTCTGAGATTTCTCCTTGGTTAAGTCCTGTGGTGTATTTCTTGGGAGGTCACCTTGTTTTACCATTTTTCTTTGGGCGTATTAGAGTGACTGGACAAGAAAATCTTCCTGAAACTGGTCCTGTTATCCTTGCTCCGACGCATCGAGCACGTTGGGATCCTTTGCTACTAGCCTATGGAGCTGGGCGATGCGTCACTGGACGAGACTTGCGATTCATGGTCACTATAACTGAATGCCAAGGGTTGCAAGGCTGGTTTGTTCGACGCTTAGGGGGGTTCTCTGTAGATCCTAAACGCCCCTCAATTACGACTCTGCGTCATAGTGTTGAACTCCTTGAACAAGGGGAAATGTTAGTTATTTTTCCAGAGGGGGGTATTTTTCGCGATCGCAAAGTTCAGCCGTTAAAGCCAGGAATTGCCCGTCTAGCTTTGAGTGCTGAATCTAATCATCCTGGATTAGGCATCAAGATTATACCCATCGGCATCAACTACAGCGAATCTTATCCGACATGGGGTACGGATGTGAGTATTCACATTGGATCTCCAATAGAAGTCGCAGATTATGCTAGAGGTCCGTTGAAACAGGATGCTAAGCGTCTCAATGGTGATTTAGCGATCGCTCTCAAAAAATTAAGCCATCAGGAATCAGAAATCACTCCTCATGCATTTGCAGAAATTGCAAATAGTTAACCTAAGGTGCGGTTTTGTCACACACTTGCTCATTATTTGGTCAATTCAGTCAATTTCTAAATCCCCTTAAAAGTCATCGGTGATGTTAATACTAACCTGCATCTCTTAAATGAAGCTGGAGTCGGCTATCTCTAGTACACTTTTTATTCCTTGTTTATCACTTGGCAATGAAAGTTGAAAAATCAGAGGAATTTGTGCGTTCGTTCATAAGGGTAATTTAGGTGGTATGCAGAAGCTATGGGAACTTGATTTTATTGATGTTCAGTCTAAATCAGAGAAGCTTAATTATGAAGCTTTGTTTTGCCAAAGTTCAAAACAGAGTTAAGATACCCGAAGTTTCCATAACTGTTTTTTAGTTATCTTTACTAAATGACCTCATGAACTTGTCTGCAACCGTTCCTGTATTTCGCTTGACTTCCTTAGCAGTGATAGCAGCACTGAGTCTGTTATCACCTGTTAATGCTCAAGCTCAGCTACCCAGTGGCTCTAGCCAACCACAACCTATTGATCCCAACGATCCAAATAACCTCCGTCCTACAGCACAAAATAACAGCCTGTTGAGCCTTGAGGGAGGGAAGCGTCTTATGACAGAAGCAAGTAATGCAGTTTCTTCCCAAAACTACGACACAGCAGCAAAGAAACTCCAAGAAGCACGAGCTGTCTTCAATCAGCTCTCTAATTTTTATCAAGAACTAAATTCTAGTTTTTCTGGAATTGACAATAGAGTTGCTGATGCTCAGCGAAAAAAAGCGTTGGAAACTGCTCAAATGCGAGATGAAGCGACCTACCAGCTAGCATTGGTACATAGAGCGCAAAACAAGCCAGAATTAGCTGTACCGTTACTCATTCAAATAGTTAAGAGTCAAAACCCAACACGTGATTTAGGTAAAAAATCTTACCAGCAGTTGTTAGAATTGGGTTTTGTGGATACTCCGTTTTCTAGGGGGGGTAGCAGTGCGTCCTCCTCGCCCTCTCCTTCTCCTTCTCCTTCCTCCCCTCAAAAGAACCCTCAAAAGAAATAATCAAATTGCCTCTCTCTGTCCTTTGCTCACCACAGCCTCTAATCCCTACTGGTCATTCAGCCAAATGATAGGATGAGATTATTGGCGATGGTGAGAAATTTTGATGCTTGATGCTAAGTTGCGTTCTCATTACAGCAGTTTTCATATGAATAGACCACAAATCGTAGGGGAGCCAGTACTGGCTCCCCAAGACCGCACTGGCTCCTCCGTAGGTAGGTATCTGGCGTCCGGGTTTCCCGGCTTGTAGACGCGTAGCGGCTTCCCGTAAGGGTAGCATCTGGTGAGACCAGCGCTGCAGGAGGGTCTCCAACGCCAGATGCTCTACTTGGGGAGACCCCAAGACCGCACTGGCTCCTCCGTAGGCGACTGGCTCCCTTCGCAGCGAGACCGGAGGTCTTCCCCGATAGCCGTAAGGCGTGGCGTCAGCCATAGGGCGTTGGGCATTGCTGAGAAAAGCCGATGTGATAGACATTTGAGATATTAATGAGCAATGCCCACCAGATCTGAAAACCGCTGTATGTGATTTTATGGCGAAGCCTTAGTCGCTAAGATATTCACCAGTACTGGATTCTAGAATTTTGTGCCTCTTAAGGGAGGAGTAGCATGCAATGCGATCGCGTGCCAGCTTAAGATATATTTTGAATTGCTCAAATGCGGGAGTTACAATCCCTATTAGGGATTGAGAAATCAGGAATTGCGATGATAAGTCCGCAGCAAGTAGAGGAAATGATCAAGATAGAACTGCCAGACGCCCTAGTTCAAGTGCAGGACTTGACTGGAGGTGGTGATCACTATCAAGTGACAGTCGTTTCATCGCAGTTTGCAAATAAAAGACTGGTACAACAGCACCAGTTAGTCTATGGTGCGCTTAAAGAAGCCATGTCTAGTGAAGCGATCCATGCCTTAGCACTCAAAACGTATACCCCCGATGCTTGGCAAAATAATCATTAGTCATTAGTCATTAGTCATTAGTCATTAGTCATTAGTTAGCACTAATGACGCAAGGCAAAAGACAACATCAACAATTAGACTAAAAGCAAATCAGGAAACAAAAAGACCATGACGCCAGAACTCAAAGAGCGAATTGATAATTTGCTACAGCAAAACAAGATTTTGGTTTTCATGAAGGGAACCAAGTTAATGCCCATGTGTGGTTTCTCTAATAACACCGTACAAATCCTAAATACCTTGGGAGTTCCTTTCGAGACGGTTAATATTTTGGATGACTACGAACTCCGTCAAGGAATTAAAGACTATTCCAACTGGCCAACAATTCCCCAAGTCTACATCAACGGTGAATTCGTTGGTGGTTCGGACGTCCTCATTGAACTGTACCAGAAAGGCGAATTGCAGCAAATGGTAGAAGTCGCACTCGCTTCGTGAAATGAAGCATCTTGTCGTTAAAAGTTAGTTCTTAGCAAATACAGTCCTCAGTGCTGGGTGTTGAGTAACGAGTCAACTGGTTCATCAACTCACTCGTTACTCACAACTCTTTACTTAGGACTGTTTTGCTGTGATTGTAAAGAAATATGTCCAAAAGTTCTTACGATTGCCATGCAGATAATTGGGTTATGATATAATTATCTGCGTTGACGTACGGGTACTATTGATAACAAAGGTAAGATATTAATAGTAATCCGGTTGTGGTTGCGTCATTGTGAAGTTTGAAACATCGTGCAAGTAGCGATTAGCCTCCTCTTCTAAGCGATGAATCAGATAAGGTTCAATGGCGTTACCGTGTTGCAGCGCGGCTATATAGCCATCCAAATACATCCGCATATCATCCATGCGATAACCGCGATTCCATAACTCGACGAAGGCGTCAGTGAGTCTTTGGTAATAGCGGATGGTTTGTGTGTCTTGGAGCATAACTGCTGTTGGAAAACTATCTGGGATAGAGAATTGTAATTTATTCGAGATCAAATGGGAAGTCTCAACTTCAGTTTGGCATTAACTAAAGTGACGGTATCTCCCCCAAAGAAAATCTATCGAGCAGCTACAGACTATCTCGATCCTATTCCATAAAAGTGGGAATATGATTATCAAGTAAGTTATTGTTATAATTGCCTCAACCAATAACCTAATTGGTTCGGGGGGTGTGAGTACCAATCTGTACCATGATCTTGGATATGCTTTCACCGCAAAAATGGAAAATTTTTTGGTAAAGGTTAGCTTATTTAGTGAGACTCTCTCGGTAAATAGCACCCAATGGAAAGTGGGGTTTGTAATCAAAAGTATTTTTAAAAAGTCTAACAAAAATTTAAGAATATTACTAACTTGGCTTTAGGCAAAGCATGAGTTAAACGCCTTACCGGTATTGTTATTAGTAAATATGAATCCAATAGCAATTGAGGTAACAAGGATTACAAAACCCAAGACATAGGCTTTGTTACCTTGAAATTCATATACGCTAAGGGGTCTTGCCACCGTGGGTTCGGTTTGTATTGAAATCGTTGAGGGAAATCCCCATCTGAGGTCATTGCTTGGCTGGCACTTGCAACAACTGGACTATCGGGTGCATCAAGCCGCGAGTATTTATCAAGCCAGAGAAGTGTTTTTAAGCCATCAACCAACATTAGTTATTCTTGATGCTGACTTACCTGATGGTGATGGCATTGAGTTCTGCCGTTGGTTACATCGTCAACAACAGCCTCTCATTCTAATGCTATCTGCCCGTAATAATGAAGCTGATATTGTGGCTGGTTTAAAAGCGGGAGCAGATGACTACCTCTGCAAACCTTTTGGTATGCAGGAATTTCTTGCACGGGTTGAAGTACTTATTCGTCGTAAGCGTACACCTGTTGCACCAGCTTATTTGGATTATGGTTCCTTGCAAATTGATTTGGTACAGCGTCGCGTTCGCTTTCAAGGAGAGTTTATCGATTTAACACCTCAGGAATTCAGTTTGCTCTATGTTTTAGCGCAAGCTGGAGGAGTCCCTTTAAGTCGATCAGAACTGCTACGCCGTGCTTGGCCTGATGCGATAGATAATCCACGTACCATTGATACTCATGTTTTATCATTACGGAAAAAAGTCGAATTAGATCCCCGTCAACCTAGTTTAATTCAAACTATCCGCAATGTAGGATACAGATTTAACATGGAAATTTTAAATGCTAATATTCCACAGTCACCAACAAAGTTACCTAAAGAGAGATTCAGCAATCAACGTTCTACGCTGAGTACTCAGCGGTGAGGTAGAACAAGAGGACAAGTCAATTCACCCATTCACTCATTCAAAATCCAAATTCATCTTGGGCTTTTGCTTGCGTTAAATTTTCTCTTAAGTTAACCCAGTTTATTTCAGACGCTTGTTGATTGATAAGTAAGCGACCTTGCTGTAAACACAACAGCCGTGTGCAAAACTTCTCAGCTAGCTCTACCTGGTGATTTACCATAAAAACTGTTGTTTGATAATTTTGAACCAACTGGCTTAAGATTTCCACCAGATGCTCCGCCTGATTGACATCTAGGGCAGAAGTTGGTTCATCTAACAATAAAATTTTCGGTTGAATAACTAAAGCACGGGCGATCGCCACCACCTGTCGCTGACCTGCAGAAAGTTGCACCTCAGTCCGCATTAACCATTCATCTGGAATTTGCAACTGTTCTATCCAGTGACTGACGCGTTGCTGAATTGTTTGTTTGGGGAAACCGCGCAAAACCAGCGGATAAGCCAATGCTTGTTGCACTGTCATTCCTAATAGCTTGGATTCTTGGGGTACCAGTGTCACTATGGAGCGTAGCTGCAATACAGGAATTTGGGAATACTCTTGATTCTCCAGATAAATTTTACCGCTTGTGGGTGTACTCAAACGGTTCAGCAGGCGTAATAAATGAGTTTTCCCTGCACCAGATGGTCCAACAATAGCAACGCGTTCTCCCTCAAAGACCTCAAAGGAAATATCCTGTAAGATTGGATATCCTGCTTGGTTAGCCTTACTCTGAGTTTTCAGGCTGCCAAAAAGACTGATTTGTTCTAAGCGCAGTTGTGCTTTGAGGGTAGGTTTCCCCATCTGCGTGTCTTGTTGAGTTTCCAAATTAAACCTTCGTGTGATAATTGTCCTTTGAGTCTCACTCCAAACACTCTGCGGGGGAATTTGAGCGTAGCCAGAGTCATCGGTTGCCTACTTTGGATGATGACTCTAACTTATGTTACCTAGTGATAATGCTGTGGCGATCGCCCAGCCATCAACCAATAGCAGAAATAGCGTCAAAATAAGTAAAATTAAATACATCCATGGTTGTGCTAAGGGATAGACATCCGTCGTATCTATCCCTGTTTTTCTTGTACAAGTTTCACCAAACGCGCAAATCCAACCACACGCATTGGTAGTAAATAAGCTTTTCCTTCCTGAGTCAAGAAGTAGTACACTATTCCTCCTTGACCAGTTGTGCGCGGTTTTAACTCTTTTACTTCAGACCAAGGTAAAGACCAGCCTTTGCGGAAAAAACGCGGTACCCATTGAGGATAAGTGACTTGAATTCCCTGCTCATCTACAATGACGCGTTCACTCAACGCTGCATACAGGGCAATAAAACCCATGATAATCCCCACCCATAACAAAGCTGGTGGTACGGGTGCTGCTGTGACCTGAGACAGAAAAGGTAATGGCGTGGTAAGCGCCACATATAGACACAAAAGTGTGATTCTAATCAAAGGAGATAGTCGAAAAACAGAAGATGAAGTATCGGTTGAGTTTGCTGTCACGGCTTCATCATGATCGTTGTACTTTAAATCAATACTAACTGTTAATGATGAAGCCACAGTTGTTAGTGTTTGCGACTCTTGTTATCAAGAGTTGCTAGATCCAAACCTAGCTAACAACTCTTCTCGGGAGAATTCCAGCAACAAGCGGCTATACTCTTCTGGTGATAACTGTATTAATGCTTCAACCACTCCCAACAGTTCTGCATCCAGAGTTCCAAACCGGACTCTGAGCAAATTTTCTACAACTAGGCGTTGTCCTTCTTGTCGTCCTTCTTGTCTTCCTTCTTGTCTTCCTTCTTGTCTTCCTTCTTGTCTTCCTTCTTGTTGTCCCTCTTGAAATGTAGCTTCGCGCCATTCCAAATACGCTTGTGACAAGTTCATAATCAACTCCTGGTCATCTTCAGTTAAATTTCCCTGATTAATTACAGTGATACGCCAACTCGTAAGCAGTTGTTGGACGTTCTGACGTAAAGGGTTATTTCTAGGAAGTACAAGTAATTCACTAACGGCTTGGCGCTGGGTTTCTCCCTTGCCTAAAATCCTCAATAAAAGAGTTTCCTGTGTCAGAGGTAACTGGTTAATTGCGACTACAGCTGTTCTCAAAGCTTTAGCTAGAAAGTAAACACCAGGTAGCCAACTCTCTAAATCTAATTTAGCGCCAAAATCATCTAGTAAATTTTCCGAAGCAGAAGTTGCCAAAATCCATAAGTGGGGTAAATCATCTTCTTGTAAAGAAGAATTCTCTCGCCTTGCTTTGCGCTGCAATTCTCCATGAAAAGAAAAGAGTTTAAGGATACAATTGCGTACCTCTGTTTTACTGGGTTGATTACGAAAAGGTTCCAATAACGAAGTACTTGTCGCAATTCTACCAAGTAACCCCAGAGATTGCGGGTCAGCGTAGGGCGACGGTGCGGGGAAAAATAAAATATCTATTTGTCGAACTTCATCAGTGACTTCGCGACTGACTTCAACTTTTCCCAAAGGTGAGAGTAATTCTTCGAGATATTGCTTGGCAAACTGATCGTGAGGCTGTCGTGTCATTTGTTACTGGTTATGGTAGATACTTTTGTACCACACTCCAGCCTGTTAACGATACCCAAACAAAGCCAAAAAACAGGACAATATTAGCACTGATGTGGATACGTCTTACCCAAGGTCGTCTAGGATGAATAAGTAATGCACTTCCAACAGACAGCAAAACCAGTACGACTGCTGTCAAACCAGCAATTAGGTGTGGTGAGTGACCTAAGGAACCAAAGTGACCCAAAGTGCCAATAATGCCAATCAGTAACAAAAGCAGCACCAGACTGACCATGCAACTGCCAATCATATAGTGAAAGGAATGCAGCCAGCTAGGGCTTTGTTGTTCTAGTCTTCTGGCACGAAATATCCAAACACCCGTTATCGCTAACAGCAAATAAGCTAGTAGCGATAAACCCATCGACCATGCTGCTATTCTCCACAGCCAAAGAAAGGAAGGTAGGTTCATAGTAGACATTGTAAATGGGAAAGTGGAGTGATGGAGGTGATGAGGATATCCCCAAACAAAAGAGGATTGCTGAGTTCAGCAACCCTCGGATTTAGCAAAATTTGTTTTTTTAATCAATGGATACTAAACCAGCGACTTGTAAAGATTTTATAAAATCTCTGGTTGTTGTATTAATTTGCACAATTGGTTTGTTATTGATGGAGTCCATTGCTGGTTCTGAGTTTGTGTCAAACTCATAATTGCTATGTTCGGTGATTGCAAGGCGATCGCACGGAATTTTATCCGATAAAATTGCACTTGCCATCATGCCCGTGTGAATCTCAAGTTGAGCTTCTCTCGGAGCTTCAAACATTAGCCTTTGTCCGGGAAAAACAACCCGTTCAAAGTACCAGTTGGGGATATTCGAGATGCGAGCCACCTGTATTTTACTTGTGGCATTCACGTAGCAGCAGAAAACGTTACCCGATTGCTCAGGTGGTAAACGATCTAATATTTGAGCCATAACTGCTGAGGAGCTTTACGCCACTATTTTATGTTACACCAGCCAACCTAGCATCGCTTGATCCCCGACTGCTGTAATCCCGACTACCAACTGAAATTTTCTACGTTATTTCTACCTTAAGATATGCGGTATTATGAAAAATTTGTAAAAATCTATGCCTTTTACGCAATTGTACATTACGCTCACACAAAGATAATGTTCCTAGTTCACAAAAAAATCACAAAAAAATCACAAAAATTGTCTTCACGTGCCCTTCGTCATTTTCTAAACCACAAACAAAGTACGTGGATCATAGCTTGGCAAAACGAGTCAGTGTTATTGTAAAGCTATATATATAGAGAAAATTTTGATCAGATCTCCCCTCACCAGACTATACATCTGAGGGCAATATGCATTTAACCATTTTCACTCTTCTCAAATAAAGAGAATAGACTAATCAATAATCTGTGTGAATGTCAAGTAATATTAAGATATAGGACAAAAAACAAAATAAACACTTCTTTAAAAGCTATTGCTATCGCTTTTCATTAAAAACAGCAAGATAGAAGTTAGAAAAACTGTGATGGACAACCGAATTCTCTATGTTCGCCTTCCTTGTAACCCCATCTTTCCGATTGGGGTGGTTTATCTTGCAGATCACGTCCATAAGCTGTTTCCAAAGATTGAACAGCGGATTTTTGATTTGGGGACGGTACCACCTTTAGATTACGCCTCTGCCCTAGATGAGTGTATTGATGAATTCAAGCCCACACTGCTGGTGTATTCGTGGCGGGATATTCAAATTTATGCTCCTGTAGGTGGACGTGGTGGTAACCCATTGCAGTATTCCTTCGAGTTTTTCTACTCGCGCAATCCATTACTCAAGATAAAGGGGGCTATTGGTTTGTTGCGGATTGCGTCGGGATACTACGGTGAGTTGTGGCGAAATTTGGGGTTAGTAAAACGGGGCATTAAACGCGCTAAACGTTATAATCCCGATGCTCGGGTGATTGTCGGTGGCGGTGCTGTCAGTGTCTTTTACGAGCAAGTGGGTAGAAGCTTACCCAAGGGAACGATTGTTTCTGTCGGAGAAGGCGAAACCCTGCTGACAAAACTTTTAAGCGGACAAGAATTTCGTGATGAAAGATGTTATGTGGTAGGAGAAGATAAACCACGCGATCGCTGATTCACGAACAACCCACTCCCTTAGAAAAATCAGCTTGCGACTACAACTATATCGAAAGCATCTGGGCGGAATTTAACTATTACCTGCAAGAGCAAGACTTTTATATAGGTGTACAAACTAAGCGTGGTTGTCCCCACAACTGCTGTTATTGCGTTTATACCGTCGTCGAAGGCAAACAGGTACGCATCAACCCTGCGGATGAAGTTGTTGCTGAGATGCGGCAATTGTATGATCGCGGTATTCGCAACTTCTGGTTTACCGACGCCCAATTTATCCCAGCGCGAAAATTTATCAGTGATGCTGTAGAACTCTTACAGAAAATCGTTGATTCTGGCATGACAGATATTCATTGGGCAGCATACATCAGAGCTGACAACCTCACACCAGAGTTGTGTGAGTTGATGGCGAAAACCGGGATGAACTACTTTGAAATTGGGATTACCAGTGGTTCTCAAGAACTTGTTCGTAAGATGCGGATGGGTTACAACCTGCGAATAGTCTTGCAAAACTGCCGTGATTTAAAAGCCGCTGGATTCAACGACTTAGTTTCCGTCAATTACTCATTTAACGTCATTGACGAACGTCTTGAAACCATCCGCCAAACCATCGCCTATCACCGTGAACTCGAACGCATCTTCGGTGCGGATAAAGTCGAACCGGCGATTTTCTTCATTGGTTTGCAACCCCATACCCACCTTGAAGAATACGCCTTCAAAGAAAACATTCTTAAACCAGGGTATGATCCAATGAACATTACACCTTGGACTGTTCAGAAAATGCTCTGGAACCCCGAACCCCTCGGTTCCTTCTTTGGCGAAGTCTGCTTACAAGCATGGCGACAAAATCCCAACGACTTCGGACGCGAAGTGATGAAAATTTTAGAGGAAAGAGTGGGTTGTGCTGATCTAGAAGAAGCACTTTCCGCACCGATTGAGGTGAAAGAAAAACAACTCGTAAGCGTCTGATAAACTCTTTTTCTCTGCCTTGGTGTCCTTAGCGTCTTTGCGGTTCATTTGATTAAACTCATGTTAGAAGGCTCTATTTTACAAAAGCTAGAAACAGCTCATCGCCATAGTAAAAGACCAATTCAATACGGTGTTTACTACAAAAATACCCTAGTTTCCCTGTGCCATGCTCTGGAAGACCACATTTTAACTGACGACAGCACACCTTTTGTCATCACAGCCTTTCAACAAGGGAAATGGTACTTGCAAGAAGCCGAAAGATACGCAGATATTGCTAAGAAATCCTGCGAAATTGCTATCATGGCTTCCCCAGATACAGGTTTTGCTGAACATCCCACCAGCCAGTTGCCCAATGTGAACCTAGTACCATTAGATCCAGCAGATCCAGTGGCGCAGGAGTGGCATTTGATCATCTTGTCGCCTGCATACACAGCAATGGTAATTTGTCAAGAGATATCAGAAGCTGATTACGGTTCCTCTGGAGTACCAGCATCAGATGCAGAGCGTAAATTCTACGGCTTGTGGACATTTGAGCCAGAGTTAGTCAAAGAAACAGCAGAATTAGCAATTTCCCACATTGAACAATACAACTGCGAACTAGCAAAAAAACTTATTGCTTATAAAGACGCAATTCAGCCGCGCCTTGCTACACCAGAAGATTTAAGTGCAGTCGTTTCTCGGGTAGTAGATTACCTCCAAACAGGGCAAGTCAATATCTCTGTCTCTACAGCGACTCGCCACCAAGCCCTGGATGGTAACTTGGTTTCCAACGAAATTCAAGCATTTTTACGGATGGCGCAAATTATCGATACTGCTGATATTACCAATCCAATGGCAACAGCAGAAGTTGTGGCACTAGCAGAAACAATAGGGCAACTTTTGGATCTTCCTGCATGGCAGATGAAACGTCTCCGTCTTGCAGCTTTGCTGCACCGTATAGATCCACTGCAAAGAGCAGAAAGCGTTCTTTCTCCTGGGACTTCCACCCGCTACCAAGAAGATACACCCAGCTGTTCCTTGACTTGTCCCCTAGTACCAGGAGCACAGGTTCTGCGAACTATGCCACGACTGCGGGCGATCGCACAAATTATCACACATCAAACTGAGTGGTGGGATGGTACAGGTGAACCAGCGGGGTTAGCAGGGGATGAAATTCCCCTGGAGTCGAGAATTCTAGCATTAGTCGCGGATTTCCAGTGGCGGATCAATCAGAAAAAAACGTCTCCGTTAAGTCGCGAGGAGATATTTGCTCAAGCCTTGGAAGAATGTAGACTACAACAATCGTATCGCTTTGACCCCAAACTTGTAGATACACTCGCTTTATTAGTTATGGGTTTACAACAGGGACTCGATGTACCTCTGGTGACACCCAAAGCTAGCACGAGTATGTGGCTACTCAATAGTAGGCTAGATAGCGAAAGTAAAGCAGACAGTGCAATCGGAAATTATCAAAAAATTTAATCAACAACGATGACGTGAAAAGCTAGAAGAAAATGAATATTGAAGAAATTCGATTAGGAAAACTTAAACATCTGCCAGGAGCAAATTTAGAAGACGAAGATTTATCAAACGCTGATTTAAGTCGCGTCAACCTTGCTGGTGCTCACCTTGTCGGCACAATTTTTACAGGTTCCAAACTCGAAGGTGGACATCTAGAAGGTGCAAATTTGATGGGAGCCAATCTCGTAGAAACTGACTTGCGAGCGAACCTTATGGGAGCAAATTTAATGCAAGCAGATTTGACAGGTGCTGACTTGCGGGGTGGGAATTTGCGCGGTGCTAACTTAATGGGAGCAAGACTTGGTGAAGTCTCGCTTGGAGGTGCTTTCTTGAGTGGTGCCAATTTGATGAATGTCAACTTGCAAGGTGTTGACTTACGAGGTGCTGACTTGCGAGGCGCGAACTTAACTGGGGCAAATCTCAAAGGCGCAGATTTAAGTCGCGCAGATTTGCAAGGCGCATTGTTGAGTGAAACGAATTTGGAAGAAGCCGACTTGCGGGGGACAAATCTTGCAGGTGCGAATTTGACGGGTGCGAATTTACTGTGTGCTGAATTAGATGGTGCTAATTTAAGCGGAGTGAGTTTAGAGCGAGCTTGTTTAGTAGGAACAGTAATGGAGACGGTTTCTTAAGCAGTTTTCAAGCGCAGCTGCTGCTTGAAAACTCCATTTTCAATTTTCAATTTTTAACTGTTCGCCCCCTCATCCACAGCGCCAGCACACCCAAAAATATCAACCCTATTATCCCTGCCAAAGGATTATTATTCACTCCCGTCACCCAATCGGGAACTTCACCAGAATATTTAATCAATCCCCCGACATTAATAATGTAGTATCCCCAGAGTAAACCACCATGTAGACCTATCGGTAAACCGAGGCGTCCCCTAAAACCCCGCTTTGCCCACACTAGTGTTAACCCTAGCAACAATAAGCCAAAAAATTGCGGTGAGGTACGAATGACTTCTGATAATGGTTTAATAAAATGCGCGATCGCAAAAATAATAGCATTTGCCCAAAGTACCACACCCGGACTATAATCCCGCTGTAACTCATCTAGTATCCACCCCCGAAAAAACAATTCCTCTGCAAACGCCACACCCAAACCAGCAATTAACCCTTCTAAAACGACTCTTAGCAAAAAATATTGGGTTTTTGCCACACCAACCAACCCAGTAATCCTTCTAAGCTAAATAAAATCAAAATGCTTATCAGCCCAATAGCCAAGCCACGCAGCAGTTCCACTCCATTGAGGGGCGTTCTTTCTAAACCATAGTGCCGAAATATTTGTGGTTGCTGGTATAAATATTTGCCCCAAAGGGGGAGAAATCGGAAAAATCCGATAGCCAGCGGCACCATTGTTAAGATCGTGACTAAGTTAGAATCATCTACCAACAAGTAAATAGGTACAGCTATGGGCAGCCATATTCCCAACAAGCTCAACATAAAACAACCCAGCCTTATAGGGGCAGGGCGTTGGGATAACCAGAAGAGATTTTTTTTCAATTCAAATTGCCTAGCTATTCCTCAGGTTCAATTGTGCTAGTCAAACCATGAGTTTTCAAGGTTTCGCAATAGAACTCAGCATGTTCTTGAGCGCAAGTAATGACTAAGGCTAGCCCATTAGTATGTGCTTCCATCATAATACTGACAGCCTGAGGCTGGGTAAGGTTTGGTACTGTAGTTAATAGAACCTGTACCACATACTCCATGGGGTTATAGTCGTCGTTATGGAGCAAAACGCGATACCGAGGCGCTAGCTTGCGGGATGTTGAACTCTTCTGTAAAGTTTCGACAGACACGACTCTTTGCTCTTGTTTGACTGAAATGACTGCAACAGAACTTTTGTCCAAATATTGCTTAACACTTATTCACCTATTCTATAGCATACTCATACAAATATGGGGTAAGTCAAAACTTTTGCGATTCTGGGTTGATAACTGCATGAGTTTCACTGTGCCTTGACACGTTATTCCCTTAAAATTGATAAAAATATGGTTGTCGCCTAAGCTGCATGACTATGAAGATGACCCTGGAGTTTCAAACAGGACAAATTGTGTCTTTAGAGCATAGTGACAGGAGGCTGTACGCAGAAGTTATTCAAGTAGTCGTTTCCCGTCAGTTGTGTTGGGTACGTCCCCTGCTGCTGGTCGCCTTTACCCTAGAACCGCCGCTCATAATTGACCTACGAGATGCCTCTGACCTGCTTTGGTCTGTCAATTCATTTCAGCCTGCCTTAGATACAGAAGTTATTAGTTTTTTGAGTCAAATTTTGGCAAAAGAACCAAAACCTGGACAGACATCTTATACCAAGCAACAACTGAATCAGTTTATTAATGAAATTTGGCAAGCACAAAAAGAAAGTTCTGAGTGCTAAGTGGAAATGATCTCAGCAATGAACAGTACACAGTACACAAAAAAAACTGATAACTCGTGACTGGTAACTATTGCAAATGTTGCAGCACAATTTTAGTTTACGCTTTGCCAGAAATGATAATGGTTTTCAATTGCGTGCAATATGCTAGAGATGTTCCGCCGGAACGTCTCTACACATCGTTGTGTATTTCATTCAAACGAGAATCACTATATAAATTTAACCGAAAAAAAATAGGTAGTGACAACATCAAACAAGGAGTATTGGCGCTACCGTTGTCACAATTTCTATTTTTTATGCTATTGAAGTCAGTTTACTATAGTCTTTACCTTTACAGAAGTTCACTGAAGTTTAAGGAAAAAGCTATAAAGCCAAGCACTTAAGATAAGCAACCTGCACTTGGAACCAATTGAATACGACCAGCATCCATCTCTGTCATTAAGAGTTCTAAAGCTTCATAGTCAACGTCTGAAATGTAACCCGTTTGTGTCAATTCTAAGTTGATTTCATTTTCTATTTCTGGAGTCAGCTTTTTAATATCAAGAGCTTTTTCTACCAATAGACGAATAGAATACCCTGTTTTCATACTGATTACACCAATTAATATAGGTAATCATTATCCATGTTATCATTTAGTATAAAAAGTGATCTAAAGCTTTCTGTGTAAGCGATCTCGGTCACAAAAATATGAGGATGACGCTAGTTGCTATCTTAGTCACTTGCGGTACAATTGCGTAAACATTACTGAAGGTTGTTCAACTTTGGCGGTGAAAAGGGTTTTCTTCTGGTAGTATTTGCAACTACATCATATAAATGGCGTCTTATAAGAGTTACTGTGGTTGAGTAAAGTCGTGTAAACTTTCTCTCGAACCGACACAGTCGTCTCTACTACCCCCCTAAGTGGTTCTTTTTATAACAGGTCTAAGACGTGAAGCGAGGGTTGTTAGATTAACTTTTCCTCTAGCAAGTTAACCGAAATTAGTATGATAAATAAAAATTATAGGTATAGCAAGCTATTCATTCTTACCCCTGCTGCAACTTGTGAAGATTATATTTTCCGGCACCAGAAAAAATTGTATCTTGAAATACAGTTCACCCAGCGTTTATGACAATCTTTAAAGAATAACTCTACAGCAATAAAGATTCAGCAAAGAGAAGTCAGACGAATGGTCGATGTGAGGTGAAAAAGTTTATGTTCAAATACATCTATCTTTAAAGTTCAATAACTTTAATAGGGTGTAATGATGCAAGCACTACTAGACTATCCAAAAATAAGTGCTATTAGTCCTCAAGGCTGCCTAAATGCCACAAATGCTCTAGAATTTGAAACAAATTTAACAAAAGCACTAGCACAAGATGGGATTTCTTTCTTACTCGTTGATTTAGAGTATGTGGAATCATTAGATAGTGCAGGTTTAATGGCACTAGTGTCTGCGCTTAAACTAGCTCACAAGCTAGAACGGCGCTTCAGCCTTTGCTCGGTTTCCCCCTCTCTGAAAATTATATTTGAAATGACCCAGTTAGATAGGGTTTTTGAGATATTTGAAGGTAGAGCCGCATTTGAAGCAGCTTGTCTCTCCCATTGGGAAGCAACACTGACTTATGCCTAGAGAAAGTCCTAAGGAAAAACGAGTGTCTCTGTTGAAACACCTAATAAATGCTAATGTTGGAGGTGAGTAGCTGTAATTTAAGGTAGCTAAAAGATAGCACAGTGGCTGTTGCAGTTGAAAAGTTAATCACATCAGATATCGTAAAACCAGCTCGTTACTTAGGTAACGAGCTCTTAGCAATTCACAAGCCTTGGCATACGGCAGAAATCCGTTGGGTTCTAACATACCCAGAAATTTATGAAGTGGGTGCATCCAATTTAGGACACATTATCCTTTATAATATTCTGAATTCCCAACCGCGCCAGTTATGCGATCGCGCTTACCTACCAGGACCAGACCTCGCAGCAAAACTACGATCAACAAAAACACCCTTGTTTGCCGTAGAATCTAGGCGGTCACTAACAGATTTTGACATTCTAGGTTTTAGCCTCAGTTACGAACTCGGAGCAACCAACATTCTAGAAATGTTGGACTTGGCTGGTATTCCCCTCACTTGGCGAGAACGCTTGGAGGTGGAGACAAGGGGACAAGGGGACAAGGAGACAAGGAGACAAGGAGACAAGGAGACAAGGGGACAAGGAGACAAGGAGAGTCATTTTTTCTCCCCCTCTCCATCCTCCCACACGCCCGCGTCCTCTTCTTACCCGTTGATTTTTGCTGGGGGACAAACGGCGACATCCAATCCTGAACCATATGCTGATTTCTTTGACTTCTTCGCCTTAGGAGATGGCGAGGAACTCCTCCCAGAAATTGGCTTAGTCTTGGAAGAAGGTAAAAAAGCAGGATTGAGTCGCAAAGAACTGTTACTGGATTTAGCTCAGGTACCAGGTGTTTATGTTCCTCTGTTTTATGATATGGCAGAGGATGGGTCAGTTCATCCTAACCACCCAGATGTACCACAACAAATTGTGCGGCGCATAGCAAGCCCAATACCAGCCTATTCTATAGGGCTAGTTCCCTATGTACAGCCAGTGCATGACCGCCTGACAATTGAAATTCGGCGCGGTTGTACTCGCGGCTGTCGCTTCTGCCAACCAGGAATGCTCACTCGACCAGCACGAGATGTGGAACCAGAAAAGGTGGTGGAAACGATAGATTCGGGAATGCGGCAAACTGGTTACAATGAATTTTCTTTATTATCCTTGAGTTGTTCTGATTATTTATCCTTACCGGCAGTGGGGATGGAAATCAAAAATCGGCTGAAGGATGAGAATATTTCTCTTTCTTTGCCCAGTCAACGAGTTGACAGATTTGATGAAAATATCGCCAACATTCTGGGTGGTGTGCGTCAAGGGGGACTGACTTTTGCTCCAGAAGCAGGAACTCAAAGGATGCGAGATATTATCAATAAGGGATTGACGAATGAAGAACTGCTGCGGGGTGTAAGAACAGCTTGGGAACAAGGCTGGGACAAAATTAAGCTTTATTTTATGATTGGCTTGCCGGGTGAAACGGATGCTGATGTGTTAGGCATAGCAGAAACGGTAAGCTGGTTACAAAGGGAGTGTCGAGCAAAAGGCAGAAGACCACTGTCATTTAACTTAACAATCTCTAACTTTACGCCTAAGCCTCATACACCTTTTCAGTGGCACTCAGTTTCCACTGCTGAGTTTAAACGTAAGCAAGAGTTACTACGGCAAGCATTCCGCCGTATTAAGGGCATGAAGGTGAATTTCACCGATATCCGCATTTCAGCGATGGAAGATTTTATCGGACGAGGCGATCGCACTCTCTCCCCAGTATTGCGCCGTGCTTGGGAATTAGGTGCAGGCATGGATTCCTGGTATGACAGTGTTGAAAAAGCATTCTCAGCTTGGGGACAAGCTATTTCAGAAGCTGGTTTAGATTGGAAATACCGCCAAGTGGAGAAGGGCGAGTGGAATTTGTTTGCAACCCAACAGACAAGAGAACCAGAAGACAAGGATAACTCTTCTCCCCTTGTCCCCCCTGCCCCTTCGCCCCTTATCCCCACTCCGTGGGGACCCCGAGTTCCCCAGAGGGGACCCCATCCAACCCCAACGCCAGATGCTCCACTTGGGGAAACCCCAAGACCGCACTGGCTCCTCCGTGGGGACCCCAAAGCCCCCCGTTGTAGCACCTCGCGTCCAACCACTGATTCGGAGTACCGAATTCAGTGGTGGTCTCCTGGAGGTTTGAGATGATTGGACATCTGAATCTGATATTGCGACTGGCCATCTGGTTTTTGCTCACTGCTAATCTGAGCGTGGCAAATATTATCATCGGCGTCAGCATCGCACTCCTATTACCAGGACGCCCCAAAACCCCGGAAGCATTAAAAGACTGGCTGCGGGCACTGTGGGAAACCCTGGTGGCGATTCCGCAGGCATATCTGGAAGCCTTTGAAATGATCATCCATCCCCATAATTACGAAGATGTGACGATGGAACAAGTCAAACCCGGACGGACACCCGGACTCATCTTCCTAGATATATTTCTGATCACCTTTACGCCCAAGACCATTGTTTTGAAATACCACGACAAGGGCTGGTACGAAGTCCACTGGGTGCGACGGAGGAAAAAGCAATGAACCTGATACTGATTGCAATGATTCTGGCTCTGCTCATACCCATTTACGAAGCTTGGCAGGATGAGAATATCTGGCAGAAGATGTTGGCATTTTCAAGTATTGCGACCAAGACATCAATCATGCTCCTGGTTGTATCCGTCTTACGGGATGATTGGATGCTCGGTGTTACAGGGGTAATCATCCTGAGTGTGGGTAATGCCGGATTAATGTTATTGGCACAAGTCCTGAAACGTATGAATGAACTATGATCGACGTACTCAGTTATACCTGCATAGGTCTAGGAATCGTCTTTTGGTTTTGGGGAACCTTTCCCCTAGTCGGTCATCGCTCGGTGTTATTCAAGCTACATAGTCTTTCGGTTGCAGATACGCTTGGATCGATGAGTATCATCGTCGGGCTGCTTCTGAAGAGACCTAGCGAATGGTCGCTGCTCATCCTCGGACTCATCACCTTGGCAATCTGGAATACAGTGCTGGGGTATGTGTTAGCATACTGTTCCAGTGGCGGGGGTAGCAATGAATGATATCTATCTCTATGTCATCACTGCCCTGCTGCCGTTGTCTGCGTTCATGCTGGTACTTCAGGTCAATCCATACCATGCCCTGGTAATCCAGGGAATAGTGGGAGCGATCGCAGCATTGGTATATGCGGTTTTGGGGGCAGCGGATGTTGCTTTAACCCAAGCATTGATGGGTACCCTGCTGGCGATTACGTTGTATGCGATCGCGGTGCGTTCATCGCTGGTTATGCGTCTTGGCGTACTCGAAGACGGGTCAATCGAAACAGATGACGAGTCTCTACGAGACGACAAAGCCGTAAGTCCTCCGGACAGACACTCTCGGCGCGTAGCGACCCCGCAGGAGTATAGCCATTTTGAGCAACTGATGGATGACTTACGAACAATTTTTGGCAAACACTACATGCGTCTTGAACTCGTCCCGTACACGAATACGGAGGCTTTGCACCGGGCGCTGATGGACAAAGAAGTCCATGCGACCTGTGCCCGACAATCGCGATCGGAACACGATGATCAAGACCACACAGCGCGTGGAGCCGACAAGCAACCCTATCACACCGTGACCAGAGTTCAACGCCTTTATGAGATTATGCAAGCCGAACTTTCGTCACCAGCGACAATCTTGACCTATGTAAATGCACCAGACTCAGGGGAGGAACATAAATGAAATGGGTCTACATTGCAGCGGGGATAGCGCTGTTCATCAAATTCCTCGTCATGCCCAATCCGTCACCGGACTTATCGCTGTCGATCGTCGAATCAGTTGTACAAGATAGTGGGGTACCCAATGCGGTTACGGCTATCATTCTTAGGAATCGGCTGTTTGACACTATCTTTGAAGTGGTGGTATTTACGATTGCGGTAATGGGTGCCCATTTTCTGCTGGCGAATGAGAGATCGTTCTGCGCAATCTATCAGTTCACCGATCAACCCTCCATTGTTATGGCGCGTCTGGGAGCGACTATTGCCGCGTTGGTGGGTATCGAGCTGGCGATTCGGGGTCATCTGAGTCCGGGCGGTGGTTTTGCGGCTGGGGTGGCAGGTGGAACGGCGATCGGACTAGTGGCGATTACCTCATCAACGGAGTGGATGCAGGCGATCTACAAGCGCTGGCACGCCGCTACATGGGAGAAGGTTTCGGTTCTTATTTTCGTTGTCCTGTCAGTTATCACTCTGGCTGGAGTAGAACTACCACACGGAGAGTTGGGCGCACTTTTCAGCGGCGGGGTTATCCCCCTACTCAACATCCTAGTCGCAGTCAAAGTCGCGTTGGGGTCGTGGGCGGTTATTTTGGTTTTTATTCATTATCGGGGATTGTTGTGAGTTGACACTCCCACGGCTATGAAAACTATGCGCTAAGGCGCACGCTACGCGAACGCTATCGCTTGTTTTCACATAAAGCCGTGGGATTCTTGGTTCATCCAGTCCACTTACCATGATTAGTTTCTCAATCATGTTCCCAACTTTTTAGAGAAGTTGGGAATCTTGTTGTTCACGAGAGTACCCACCCTACGTTGGATTCGCGCTCATGACTATCTCACTGCAGCACAACTCGCAGGTGTTGGTGAGGAGCGTTGTACACCAGTCTTGGTGGGGTCATAAGCGACCAGCGTGACCTCACCTTTTTCATTGAATATCCATCCTCGTGCAGGGACTATAGGTTTGTCAGTTGCACTGGTAGATGGCTGACTCTTAGTTGTACTTGTTGAATTCACCTTACTGGCGACAGGCTTGACTAAATCAACGCGTACGTTATCACTGCTGAGGATTTTATTGGGATTAGATGGAAATCCGCCACGTCCGGTGATGGTAAATTCGCCACCTCCTCGTAGACAGGGATTTTGAGCTATCTGCTGTGCGGGGTCGATGACAGTTTCTGGTAATTCAAATAATCCTTGGCTGGGGTCAGTTTCTGGTGTGTTAAATTGCACAATACCACTGAATTGCGGACCAGCTTCAGAAGTGGCGGTGATATCACTGTCTGGGGAACGAAATATACCTTGAGCGGTGATGGAGATTCTCCCCCCAAAGCCTTTTTCCGCATTAGCAGTGATATTGCTATCTTCTAGGGCAACTAAGTTGCCAGTGTTGATGGTAATGTTACCTCCATCAGCCGTACCTCTAGCTTCAGTCCTGATGTTGCTGTTGTGGCGCAAGATTAAGTCGCGAGAATTCAGGGTAATATTGCCCTGTCCTCCTCCCGTATTGGCGCGGATAGCTGCGCTGTGACTGTATTTATAGAAGTTAAATTCCCTATGATGTATAGGGGTAAGGTGAATAAAAAAAGCGAATGCGCTTTACGCACGTTACGCGATGCTGCAAAAGAGCCGCTCCAAGAAGTTAATGCTCCAGCAAGGAGCTGCCTAAAAGGCGATGCTGCAAAGCAGCCGCTACGCGAACGCCAATTATGTTTCATAAATTGAAAATTTAAAATACTTGTTTATAAGGATTCTAATTGAGAACGGTTTCTTAAGAAATCAAAGTTAACTAAATTAACATAATTAGTAAGCTTTCACGTGAACGCATTTCAGCTATGTCAATTCCCTATGTTAAAATTGTCTACAATAATTCGGAAAAAAAAAGAGGCAAAATGAATACAAAAGAAAAAATACAAGCAGAAATCAACAGCCTTAACGAAGAATATCTAGATGAGCTATATCTCTTAATCAAAGATTTTACACAATCCAAACAACACTCTAAAAAGCCTAGTTTTATGTCTACATTGAAGCAGATAAAAATTGATGCACCAGAGGATTTTGCTGCCAATTTATGATTTAACGCTCGCAATTTCTTGATTCAAAACTTGATTTAACTTCCCACTACGATAACCTTCCAAATCTAATGTCACGTAAATAAAACCAAACTCTTGAAAAGCAGAAACAATTGATTGCAAATCACTTTTTAAAACAAACTCTTTGATTTGTTCTGGTGGTAATTCAATTCGTGCTGTCTCTCCCTCAGAACGCACTCGCAAATTTTGATAACCCAACTTGCGCAAGTAAATTTCTGCCCTACCAACTCGTTGTAGCTTGGCTACGGTAATCTCTTCACCGTAGGGAAAGCGCGAACTCAGACAAGGTTGCGCAGGTTTATCCCACCAAGGTAAACCAAGTTCTTTGGAAATTTGGCGAACTTGTGCTTTGCTAATACCAATTTCTGCTAAGGGCGATCGCGCACCTCTTTCTTTTGCTGCTTGAATTCCTGGGCGATAATCATGTAAGTCATCGGCGTTGACCCCATCCACTACGTATGGATAACCCAATTCAATCGCCAAGGGTTTGAGAGTGTCGTGCAGTTCACTTTTGCAAAATAACACCGATTCACAGGGTTGGAAGTGTAATTGGGATTTTCCATCTCGTGTGTTGAAATGATTTGATGAGGAATCCCAATCGTCGCTGCTTGAATAGAGGCGTCTTCCAACTCTTCGCTTAACAGCGAGGGAGACATAGCTGTGACAGCCAAAGCGCGATCGCCTAAAACATCATAAGCCACTTTGGCTACCAAAGTGCTATCCACTCCACCAGAGTAGGCGATCATTGCCCGCTCCATTTCCAAAAATAATGCTTTTAATTGCTCAAGTTTTTCTGTTAGCATCATTTCCAATCTTGCCCAAATGGTACCGCACCCTATGAATTCCATTTTAGGGGGCGATAAAAGAATTAGGGAAAAAGATACAGGTTAAGGATTTCAGTTATAACTTATACACCACACATTCTTTTGTGTCATTTCTATGCTGTAATGTCTGAAAACTAAGTAAAGACTATGAATGCACTACTCGCTCAATCAATTGTCAACGGTATTGCTTTAGGGAGCATTATTGCTTTAGCAGCAGTTGGACTCACTCTCACCTACGGGATTTTACGGTTATCTAACTTTGCTCACGGTGACTTTATGACATTGGGAGCTTATCTTACGCTGTTCATTAATACTTTTGGTGTCAATATTTGGCTGTCTATGGCGATCGCTGCGATTGGGACAGTAGCAGCAATGCTGTTATCGGAAAAGTTGCTATGGTCTCATATGCGTTCTATCCGTGCGACTTCCACCACTTTCATTATCATCTCTATCGGACTTGCCTTATTCCTTCGTAATGGCGTTATCCTCGTCTGGGGTGGTAGTAACAAAACTTACGATTTGCCTGTCCCTATTGCAATGGATATTCTTGGTGTGAAGGTAGAACAAAACAAGTTATTAGTTCTGTTCCTAGCTATCATCGCAATTGTAGTACTACACTACATTTTACAAAACACCAAAATTGGCAAAGCAATGCGAGCTGTTGCTGACGATTTAGACTTAGCTAGGGTTTCTGGTATTAATGTAGACCAAGTTATCTTGTGGACTTGGGTGATTGCTGGTAGCTTGACATCTTTGAGCGGAAGTATGTACGGCTTGATTACAGCCGTGCGACCAAATATGGGCTGGTACTTAATTTTACCTTTATTTGCCTCTGTTATTTTGGGAGGAATCGGCAATCCCTATGGGGCGATCGCAGCAGCTTTTATCATTGGTATTGCCCAGGAAATAAGTGCTAGTACTCCGCTGGGTTCTCAGTACAAACAAGGAGTCGCGCTATTCATCATGATTTTAGTGTTGCTCGTTCGTCCTAAAGGTTTATTTAAAGGTACGATTTAAGCAACACCAAAGGTTGGGGATTGGGTAAAGCGAGATTGGGAAGCATCCACAGTCCTCTTACAGCCAGTCCCTCTACCGAAGAGTTTCCTCTGCTCTACCTAACTATTCAATGATATGGAAATAATAGGCAGCCATGAGAAAGTTGAGAGCTAACAGCCCCAAAGCCCAACTCAAACGAAAGGGATAAGGAGGTTTAGCATTACTTTTGGCAACGTCTTCGCCTACTTTTTTGGCAGCGGGAACTGTTTTAGCATCAGCAGTCATTGTGTTCTCTCCTACTTTAAAGACTTCTTAACAAATACCAAAGAGCCGTCATCTATAGCGAGATTCTTCAAGAATATTTTTGTAGATTTCGCAGCACAAATCAGCAAAAATAAACAAAATGTAGCACTAAGCCTCTTCCAGGATGGTTTAGTATGTGGTGAACCTTACTTCTCAACCGTTACATAAAACCTACCCATAACTACCCATAACTAGACTTTTCTATCGAAAGTACTTGTACTAGTTGAATGACTTTGGGTTTCGTTTACTTCTTGCTTCATCCTGGTGAAGTCGGCTTCAACCAGTCCACAAGCTCATACGGTCTAACTGACCGCGTTTTTCAAATTGATTGCAGCGTTCAAATCACGGTCAATTGTAAATTCGCACTGACCACATTCAAACACTCGCTCAACGAGCGTGAGTGTTTCTTTTTTGTTCCACAATTTGAGCAAGTTTTGGAACTAGGGAACCATCTATCAACTACAACCAGTTTGGAACCATACAACTGACACTTGTAGGTCAATTGTCTGCGGAACTCAAAAAAGCTCATATCAGCTATTGCTTTTGCCAGCTTCCGGTTAGCCATCATACCTGATACGTTCAGGTCTTCAATCACAATTACGCCGTGGTTTTTGGCAAGTAATGTTGTGAGTTTGTGCAACGTATCTTTGCGGATATTGGCTACTTTCCTGTGCCATCTAGCAATCTGTAGTTGCGCTTTTTTCCAGTTATTTGAACCAATGATTTTCTGGCGATGTAACCATTGCATTTTACTAAGTTTGGCTTCATGCTTTTTGTAGGATTTTGCACCTAAGACCATCTCACCTGTTGAGAGTGTAGCTAGTGTCTTGACACCAAGGTCAACACCTACGACATCTGTATTACCATGGTCTTGAGTCTCGACCTCCAAACGAAAACTCAGAAACCATCTGTCAGCTTGGCGAGATATTGTGCAAGATTTCGTTAATACTTAAGGTAGTCGTTCATAAGTTTTAAGAACACCAATCACAGGCACTTGGATTTGGTTATTGCCTAAGATTTTGACCGTACCTTCAAGTGTGAAAGAATCGCGTTTGCCTTTCTTCTTGAACTTTGGGACACCAGCAGTCTTGTTAAAACATCGTTTCCAGGATTCGCGCAAAGCCATTAATGCTTGCTGTGGAGTACTTTTCGAGCATTCGTAGTACCATTCATTTTCAGATTTTACTAATGCTACCAACCATTTGTGCAGGTCAATTGCAGTCGGAAATTTGATTTTGTCATCGGGATTTACCTTGTTGTGGTCAAGGATTTGTTTGGTCAAACAAAGTCCCCAGTTCCATGCATGGCGTGCTACACCACAATGCTTTATCAATACTGTGCGCTGTAGATTGTTAAGTTTTAGTTCTGTTTTGAATCCAAGTAGCAAGGTAACTCCTTAATCCATTCTCTAAATGCTTGAGACATATTCCAACCTTGTTTCTCTGCGTATGCTTGAAGCTTGTCTAATTCTTGCTGAGTCACGGGGTCTTACACGAAATTTTTTGGCAGTCCTGTTTCTGGTTGATCTGTGTTGCCGACGAGTTAATAATGTTAGAGGACTGCCAAAAAATTAGGGGACAATGCGTAAGCAAAACCTTAAACCATCTATCTCGTTTAGGCATAAACCCCGTCCTTAAGGACGGGGTTTATTTCGTTAATGGTCTAACAATGACCATTGTTAGACCATTCAGCAAGTAGTGAAAACCGAATAGAAAGTG
>JAAUSC010000257.1 GCA_012031965.1 Scytonema sp. RU_4_4 | reverse complement strand
CCAGATGGGTGGCGTTAAGCGTAGCTCTGCCGTAGGCAATCGCTAAAAGATTATCGAAAAATCAGGTTTGAATGCCTGAAACCCATACCTCATATTTGGTATTTCCTGTCAATGCGTAAGTCCTAGAGTAATATCTCACAGTTGAGACACGGGTAAAGTGTTTCCTGTCATCGCATCATACCAACCCTGACGAAAACTTTCTGTGGCAGATTCGGATATTTCCTCATCCTCCTCATGCTTATTTTCTTTCTCAGCTTCTTCAGCAAGCAGTACAATAACTCTGACGCGGGTATGCTTGTCCACACTCAAGGGTACATCTAAGGAAAGTTGACCTTGCTCATCCACAGTACCCATGATTTCAATAGCTTTCATGACTCCTCCAAGGGGACTTGCTTTCACTACTTTAGTACCAAGTCACCAGAAGTAAGAGATAAGTAGATCAACATTACAGCGGTTTTCATATGAATAGACCACAAATCGTAGGGTGGGCATTGCGACCAAAAGCCTATGTGATAAACATTTGAGATATTTGTGAGCAATGCCCACCTTACAGAAAACCGCTGTAAAAAACCTAAAATACGGTTATTGCGATTGCCACGCTCCACTGCGTTCCACTCGCAATGACATTTGATGTTTAATTAGGTTGACTTACTTATCTAATTTAGATTATGGCAGAGTTACAGCACATTTCATATGAATAGACCACAAAGCGTAGGGTGGGCATTGCGACCAAAAGCCTATGTGATAGACATTTGAGATATTGGTGAGCAATGCCCACCTTACAGAAAACCGCTGTAAGGAGTCACAAGTGCAGTAAATCCTAGCATGAATAAACACAGCAATTATCGCACTTCGGGCATAACCTCTGGTTTGGAGAATTCCTTATCTCCGCTTTACCTTCACAGCCCTTGACTCCACTGTGAACGCTGGAATATCTTGCAGTTCAATTTCGCTCAGGCTGTATTGTTCACACACTAAGCTCAGACGAGTCCCTGTGGTTTTAACAGCATTCACCGAATGAGTCAGATCGCCTTGAAAATACAGTAGCGTGTTAGCTTGTGGTTTAATCTGCCCGATTTGCTGTTTGTTGCGGCGCAGCACGAGTTCTCCGCCTTGCAAGTTTGGTGGGACTTGCACATAAAGAACACTAACCACCACAGGAGGCTCAATCGTTTTGCAGTAAGATCGCAGGGAGCGATCTATATGTGGATCGACGCGGGAGCCTTCTTTAAGCAGCAGGGGGTTAAGATAGAAAGCGTTGCAGTTCGGCTGTAACGCCTGGTCGAGGTAGGGCTTGAAGAAAGGAAAGCGCTGTTCCACTTCCGCAATTTCTGAACGCTGGAATACCACAGAAAACCCTTTAGTGTCAATAAAGTCGCGGTTAAGGTTGTTGGTTGCAAGATAGGAGCACGCTAAAATCTCTCCTCGCAAGTCGTTGAGGTAAGTGATAGAGAAGACTTCCTGGTGCTGAGAAAAGTAGTTCAAGTGTTCAAGGAGTTTAGGAGTTTCGAGGTCAAAAGAGATTCAGATTGGTGATGAGGCAAATACGATGGTTTTGGGTAACAGAGGCGGTGATACGATTAAGGCGATCGCCTTCTACTGATATGTACCGAACCTTTATCCCTGCCATTACTCCACTGGCAGTACAGTCTCAACCTTCCTGGTGGTTTGCGTTTGTTGGCAATAAATTGCTGATTTGCCCCGAAGGAAAGGTCAGCTAAATTCCCAATTTAATCAGTCTAACAGAAATTGGCTTGGAGCCAGTGCGAACCCAATTCCTTAGCACCCTGGATGGTCAACCTTGTTCCCTCTGAATGCATTCACTTTAACCTCGGGTGTAGTCATCGACATGACGATAGGGTTAAAAATCAATGGTTGAAACAATTATTGTTTTTGTGATCATTGGACTGATTATTACTGGGATTTTAATCAGTCCCACCCTAGTTAAACAACGAAGAAACCGTCTTAAACATCGTCCTTTCCCCCCACTTTGGAATGCGATGATTGAGAATAATCTTCCCATTTATCTGCATCTTTCTCCCGCTGAACGCCGACAGATTCAAGGACATATTCAAGTCTTCTTAGCAGAAAAACAATTCATTGGATGTGCAGGATTGCAGGTGACGGAGGAAATGAAATTGACGATTGCTGCTGTCGCCTGTTTGCTCCTGCTGAACGAGCGAGGAGAATACTTCCCTAAACTTCGTTCAATTCTGATTTATCCCAGCACTTATTTTGTTAATGAAACGATTGCCACGGGTAATTATATTGTTGAGGAAAGGCGCGTGGCAAGACTGGGAGAATCATGGACTCATGACCAAGTTATATTGTCTTGGGAACAGGTGCAACAAGACACTCACAACTGGAGAGATGGACATAACGTTGTACTTCATGAATTCGCCCA
This sequence comes from Scytonema sp. RU_4_4, assembly GCA_012031965.1. Lineage (GTDB taxonomy): Bacteria > Cyanobacteriota > Cyanobacteriia > Cyanobacteriales > Nostocaceae > Brasilonema. Next base: position 6,170 of record JAAUSC010000257.1, on the reverse strand, counting down.
CCAGTTGGATCAAGAGGATGGGAAAGCTGATGGTGTTCCTATTTTGCAACGAAATTCAGACTATTCCATTTGGGCGCAGGTAATGGCAGAAGAATATCAACAGCTGTGCAATGATGTTCAACGAGGCGTAAAGACCGTAATGGATAGCTATGGTACAACTAATCCCGCAGAATTTTTTGCCGTAGCGACTGAAACATTCTTTGAAAAACCGCAGCAATTGCTGAAGAAGCATCAGGCACTTTATGAACTACTGCAACGTTACTATCAAATAGACCCGGTGCAATGGGCTTAGTACAATATTGCAAACGTATATACATTGTATCAACTATACAAGATACAATGGAGTTGTTTGAGTTAATTGGCAAAACAAAAATGTTTGTAACAGTTGCAAAGTGGGGTAATAGCCTTGCAATTCGGATTCCACAAAGTCTTGCAAAGGAGATCCAAGTAGCTGAAGGCTCACAAGTTGATATTGATGTTGTAAATGGAAGTCTGGTGATTCAGCCCAGAAAGCGCAAGCAGTATTCGCTTGATGAGCTGGTTCAGGGGATTACACCTGAGAACCGTCATGTTGAAGTTGATAGTGGAGTTGCTGTGGGGAACGAAGTTTGGTGACACAAAGCAATCTTTATGTTCCAAGCCGGGGAGATATTGTTTATTTGAACTTCGATCCAACAAAAGGGCATGAACAGAAAGGTCACAGACCTGCTTTTGTGATTTCACCCTATGCTTATAATGAGAAAACATCTCTGGGTTTATTCATGCCTATTACAAGTCATCAGAAAGGCTATCCCTTTGAAGTTCCCCTGCCTACTGGACTGAAAACTTACGGAGTTATTCTTACAGATCAAATTAAATGTTTAGATTGGCAAGCTTGCAATGCTCAATTCGTCGAGTTTGTACCCCAGAATGTGATTGAAGAGGTGCTCTCAAGAATTGAGCCATTACTTTTTTGAATCAAGACTTATCGTCGCTGGGATAAATCCATCAAATTTGCCAGCTTATAAACAATCCGCGCACCAACATTACCATCCCACTCAGCATCACCAACTTCGCACACATCAAAGCCAATAATTTTTCTACCACTATTAACCAATTCACGGAACAAACAAAAAGCTTGCTCCAATTCCAGTCCACCAGGAACAGGAGTCCCTGTACTCGAACAAAGTTTTGGATCGAGACCATCTACATCAAAGCTAATGTAAACATATTCAGGTAAATGACTGATAATTTCTCGACACAAGTCAATCCAAGTCGTTCCCGAATACAGTTTTTGTTTAATAGCTGGGTCATAATAAGCGACAATTCGACCGTTAGATTGGTTAATCCTTTGCACTTCATCATGACAAATATCACGCAACCCTACCTGAACTAACTTAGAAATTTGCGGTAGTTTCATCGCATTAAACATGATGGACGCATGGGAAAACTCAAATTCCTCATAGGCATCGCGTAAATCTGCGTGTGCGTCAATGTGCAAAATACCATAGTTTGCATAGTTGGCGGCTAATGCTTGGAAATAACCTAAAGGTGAACTGTGATCCCCTCCAATAACAGCGACTCGTTTCCCTTTTTCAATTGCTTCTTTAGACTTTTCAAATAACCATTGATTGACCTGCTGACAAGCTTGATTGATTTCTGCCAATACAGGAGTTAAATCTGGTGTATCTGTCAGGGGTTTACCTTGTTCTAATCGCTCAATAATTTTTGCTGCTAAGGCGCGATAATATTCGTTCTTCTCTAAAATATCCTGAGGAATTTCCACCATAAAAATTCCCTGTTTCCATCCGTCAGGATTATCAAAATCGAACAAATCCAGTTGCGGCGAAGCATCCAGAATTCTTTGTGGTCCGTTAGCAGTACCTGCACCATAGGAAACAGTTACTTCCCAAGGTATACCAAAGACAATCAAGTTTGCGGAGTCGTAATCGAATGGTAAACCAAAGAGATTGCCATTGACTTGACCTATGCCACTGGGATTGTAGTCTTGGAGTTGATGACTCATCGATTATCTTGATGTACGTGGGTAGAGAGCACGCCGCTTGGTGTACACCTGCACTATTGTAGTATAGCGAAGCTTATGGTTATGGTATCGAGTATGAACTACCCAGACCTACTGCGTTGAGGTCTGGGTTTCTACAACCAGACCAGCAGGACTAGATTTTTGACGCTTCGCGCGTCCCAGTTGCTTCATACTTCCCGCTTTTTTGCGGGTGGATGAAGTAGAGCTTGTCCTAAGCCGCCAATAACGTAAACAAACCTACACTTCTATTGACAACCGTCTACATTAATTAGCTCATCAACAAACTCTCTAAGCCGTTCTTGCCAGTCAGGAACAGGTTCAGCATGGGTTGTGAATTTATTTGATCCTGCATTAAAATGGCGTTTTTGCCTCTAAATGAAGAGTTTGTCCAGATTGTGGATGCTTAAAGGAAAGTTCCCTCGCGTGCAGATGTAACCGACTTGCTCCTGCATGACATCCATAAAGGCGATCGCCCAAAATTGGTACACCAAGTCCTCTGACATCAGCAGCATGAACTCTCAGTTGATGGGTACGTCCTGTGAGCGGCATAAATTCAACGCGAGTGTAGTTTCCTTCACTTGCTATTACCTGGAAGTGAGTCACACTGGCTTTTCCATACTGCCAATCAACTTGCTGATAGGGACGATTCTGAGGATTTCCCCACAGTGGTAGTTCAATCATACCTCGGTCAGTAGTGATAGAATCGGAAAGCACGGCTTCATATATCTTACGAACTTGCCGCTGCTGAAACTGCGAACTTATTTGACGATAGACTTGTAAATCGCGAGCCAACACAAGAATACCAGATGTTTCCTGATCCAACCGATGCACGGCAGTAAGCTCCGTCCCATCAGGTAACAGATGACGCAAACGACTAAGAACGCTGTCTTGAGTGTCAAAATAACGACCTGGAACCGATAATAATCCTGCGGGTTTGTTCACAACAATCAAGCATTCGTCTTCATAAAGAATGGGTAGCGTTTGCTCAGTCGTGCCAATCTCTGCATTGGATTTGCTTTGAGACAATCCTGACAGCAGAAACCCCATCAATGGCTGACAGCGCTCTGCACAAGCTCCATAGAATTCTCCTTGGACTTTATGATCATCAGTAGAAGACGAACCCCACCAAAACTCTGCCATTGCCAATGGTTTGAAACCATGCGTTGCTGCATAGTGGAGCAGTTTTGGAGCACAACAGTCTCCTGTGCCAGTAGGCATACCTCCTGGTATCAATTGCTGCAATGATAAGGATTGTCCTAAAAAATTCATGAGCGAGTAAGCAGCGTGCATCTGCATCTGGAGTTGACGGGATAGTTCTTTACGCTGTTGTTTCAGTTCCCGAATTCGCATGTCTGCTGCTTTTATCAACTGCTGAAGCGGCTGTAACTCTTCATCGCGTTGGCGTTTGAGTTGCTTTCGTTCAATTCCTTCTCGGCGGCTTTCTTCATTGAGTTGTTCAAGAGCAACAGCGAGTGCTTCTCCCGCCAGTGTTTTACAGAGTATTTGGCGTTTTTCGTGTCGTTGGTTTTTGCAATCTTGATGGCGATCGCTCATTTCTTGCAGACGCAGTTCAAACTCATTCTTACGCGTTTGGTACTGCAGCCGTTCGGGAAGTTGCTTGAGGGTTATAAGTTCCTGCTTGAGAGTGTCTAATTCTGCTAGTGTACGCGTTTCCTCTAAGACTACTTGCTCTCGTCCTGGAATGGGCGGTACCCAACCCTCAACGACACTGCAACCATTCAGAAGACCGGAGAAAGCTTTGAGTATTTTTTGTTCACCAGAAGGCAGTTCAATCAGTAATACCCCGTACATCTTTCCTTCAGAAGAATGACTGTCATCAGTGGCAAGATGTTGCATTAAACTATAGGCGATCGCCTCTACCAAAGGAGTGCGGGGTAGTCGCAGTCGTTCACCACTTTGAGGACAACGCCCTTCATAGTAATAGCTGGGAGATACGCTGACTGGAGAATTGTAGTTTATAAAATCTGAAAGCGGATGCAGAACCATCATAGAAAGTATTCTTGGAAATCTAGCTGTTTTCCATATCTGAAATTATTGCGTCTAAGACTACTACAGCCAAAAATATCTTGACTTCTAACACCACGATTATTGTTTCACCCCCCGTGATAAGAAGTGCTAGAGTTCTTAATTAAGGGAGCAAAATTTAGCAAACGAGCTATGCAGACCATTACCGACATTGGTACGTTAATTGTCCGTACGCCGGGAACTTGCGGTGGTCGTCCCCGCATCGCCGAAACTCGCATTACGGTTCAGTACATTGTGAATGAGATTAAAGCAGGTGTCACGCCTGAAGAAATTTTGGAAGATAAACCACACTTAACGCTTGCAGGGATTTATAGCGGATTGGCGTACTATTATGCTAACAAAGAATTGCTAGATACCGAATTTGCTGCCTACAACGAGGAATGTCGTCGCCTCGAAGCTGCGTATAAAGCAGGAAATCTGTCGTGAGTCGAATTCGCTTGTACTTGGATGAAGACACGATTGAAGAAGAATTCAGAAGTCAGAATCCAGAAGTCAGAATCATTAAAGAATATGTCCAATGCAATTAAAGTATTTTTTTCCTACTCCCATAAAGATGAAGTTTTGCGAGACGAATTGGCAACTCATCTGAGCATGATGAAACGTCAGGGAGTGATTGAAGCTTGGCATGATCGAGAAATCAGTGCTGGTAGGGAATGGGCAAATGCGATCGATGACAATCTTAACGCTGCGGATATCATTTTATTGCTGGTGAGCGCTAACTTTCTGGCTTCAGATTATTGCTACGACATTGAGATGCAGCGAGCAATGGAACGACATGAGGCAAGAGAAGCTCGCGTGATTCCAATAATTCTCAAGCCAGTAGACTGGAGTAATGCACCTTTTGCCAAACTGCAAGCACTTCCTAAAAATGTCAAACCTGTGACGACTTGGCAAGACAAAGATGAGGCATTTTTGAATGTTGTTCAAGGAATTCGCAGAGTAGTTGAAGAAATGGCGAAATCAAAAACCTCTTCAACCGCTTCTGAAACTACTACACTAGTTATCCCTAGTGGTGAATTAAGCCTACGCCAACGCCGCAGGTTAGAGGAACAACACAATTCACTGCAACAACAGTATGATTTGGTGAGCACAAAATTAGGTAAGCTCCGCCAAGCATACTTGATTGAAACAGATACAGCGAGAAAGTTCCAGCTAGAGAAACAAATTCAGGAAAGCGAAACAGAACTACATCGGTTAGATCAACAGCTTGAGGAAATTGAGCAAAAGCTTGTGTAGTTATCTTAATATGTATAAATAATGCCCCCTATGACATCTATTGAAGTTTTTATTTCCTATCACCAAAAGGATGAGGACTTACGCGAAGAGTTAGAAAAACATCTAACGTCTTTGCAGCGGGAAAAAACTATTATTAGTTGGAGCGATCGCAAAATTGTCGCTGGGCAAGAATTCAAAGGTGAAATTAATAAGTATCTTAACCAAGCTGGGCTTATCCTGTTGTTGGTGAGTCCAGATTTTATTGCTTCAGAATATCACTGGACAGTTGAAGTGACACGAGCTTTAGAGCAAAATGCAGCAGGAAAGGCTAGTGTTATCCCGGTGTTGCTGCGTTCTGTGTATTGGGAAACTCCTCCCATTGATGAACTATCTCCGTTGCCTAGTAATCGTAAACCAATAACAAGCTGGAATGACCGAGATGAGGCATTTGTTGACGTTGTTAAGGGAATTCGGGAGGAAGTTAAGCGATTAGTTGCTAACTCGAATTACTCACCTCCTCAACAAACTTCACAAGAACTGCAAGAGCGCCAATATCAAGTCACAAGCCTGATAAATGAAGCAGATCGTTTGCGCGAAGATAAAAATTTCGAGAAAGCAGTCCTCAAATACAAAGCAGCCCTCAGCCTTGACCCAAACTCTGTACTCGCTCACACTAACCTGGGGTTTGCGCTGTTCGTTCAAGGCAAACTCGATCAAGCGATCGCCTGTTACCAAAAAGCGTTGCAAATAGACCCAAATTTTGCATATGCTCACTTTACCCTGGGGAATGCGCTTTACGCTCAAGGCAAACTCGATCAAGCGATCGCCTGTTACCAAAAAGCGTTGCAAATAGACCCAAATTTGACTGATAATCGTGCTCACAACT